>JAFSGH010000013.1 GCA_017440965.1 Clostridia bacterium
AAAATACAACAGGCGGTGAGCTTACACGGTGTTTTCACGCTTCCAAAGCCAACCTCAAAACCCACTTTGTTAACAGCCCTCAACTGGATGTCAAGTGCAAGGGAACGCTTGAGAAAGTCAGAAAAAAAGCACTATCCATTGAAGAAAAAATGGAAGAAATCCGTATCGTTAACCGTGCAAAATGGTTGCTTATCGGCGAACTGAAAATGGACGAGCAAGGAGCTCATCGCTACATAGAAAAACAGGCAATGGACCGATGCATTTCAAAGCGAATTGTTGCAGAAGAAATTATAAAAACATACGCATAACAGCAACAGCACGGCTTACAGTTTCTTGAAAGTCGTGCTGTTGCTATACAATATTCAATTTTAAATTATATCATTCTAAAATTCCTCAACGCATCCATAATAGCTTCTTCTTTTTCTTTAGGACACTGCGGCACTCTGTGTCCTTCTTTGCCCTTGTTATAATTCTCACGCTCAATAATGCCACTCTTGGTTTTTACTTGTGAAATGTAGAGTGAGGACACATTTAAGCCAAACTTTTCAAGCACATAATCCTTGATTTCCTAATATGTTGCCTTGGTTTCAGCGACAGTAATATCAACCTCTGAAAGGTCAAGCTTTATGTCGATATGGGCATCCGGTCTGCGTTTGGACAAAAGAACAACCGTCTCAATATGTACCGTGCGGGGGAAAAGATCAAAGGGGACAGCTTTTCTTGTTTTATAGCCCTTTGCTTCTAATATACTGAGGTCTCTTGCGAGTGTTGCAGGATCGCAGGAGACATATACTATTCTTTCGGGGGACATTTCCGATACGGTGTCAAGCAGCTCACTGTCACAGCCCTTTCTCGGAGGATCGAGAATTACCGTATCAGGGACTATTCCCTCACCTTTAAGTATTTTTGCCGCTTCCTTTGCATCTGCACAGATGAAACGGGTATTTTCCGTATTATTGAGCTTTGCATTTATTTTTGCATCCTCAATAGCCTCCGGCACTATTTCTACACCTATGAGGCTTTCTACCTTATCTGCCATAGTAAGACCGATAGTACCTGCACCGCAGTAAAGGTCAACGAGAGTTTTCGTTTTTTCGGTTATTGCAAATTCAGCCGCCTTTTCATAGAGTCTTTCTGCCTGAGCGTGGTTTACCTGATAGAATGAAAGCGGTGATATTCTGAAGCGTTTGCCGCATAGGATATCCTCAATATATCCTTTTCCGTAAAGCACAGTCTCGGTTTTTCCCATGATCACATTTGTATCCTCTGTATTATGGTTAAGAAGCACCGTTTTTATGTTTTTGTTGCATTTTGTAAGAGAAGAGATAAGCTCATCCTTTTTGAATATTCTGTCACCGTTTATTACAAGACAGACCATTATCTCTCCCGTTGAAAAGCCTTTTCTTATGTATATGTGTCTTAAAAGGCCCTTTTGTGTTCTTTCGTCATAGGAGGGGATCTTATATTTTTCGCTCCATTTTGCGACGGCTTTTAATATATCAGCAAACTCCTCAGGCTGTAAAAGACAGCTTTTGCAGTCAATGACTCTGTGTGAGAAGGGGGCATAAAAGCCTGTAAGAAGCCTGCCGTTTGCGGTTTCGACAGGATACTGAGCCTTGTTTCTGTATCTGTAGACGCTCTCGGCACCGACGGCATCATCAGGAATTATATCAAGATGGCCTATGCGGGAAAATGCATCTCTTACCTTCTGAGTCTTTATCTGTATCTCTGCTTCATAGGAAATATGTCTGTACTGACAGCCTCCGCATCTTGGAAATGCGGGACAGTCGGGAATTATTCTGTCGGGCGATGCCTTTAATATATGGCGTATTTTTCCTATGGCATAATTCTTTTTTGCCTTGATTATAACACATTCGACTGTATCTCCCGTAGCGGCTCCGGCAACAAAGACTGCCTGTCCCTCATACCGTCCGACACCGCTTCCCTCAGAAGAAAAGCCTGTTATTTCAAGATCTATGATATCGTTTTTTCTTAATGACATGATATCTCCTTCGGTTTAAGAAAGGCGTACAAACCCTTTGAGTTTGCACGCCAACGAATTTGTGAATTCAATAATGGATTATAAGGTTTTTGCAAGCTCCTTGATATATTCTCTGAAGCCTTCGCCGATCTCGGGGTGATCAAGAGCAATTTCACAGTTTGCCTGCATAATGCCGAGCTTGTCTCCCATATCATAACGCTTACCGTCAAAGTCAACGGCAAGAAGGTTGCCTCTTTCAGCAAGTGTGGAGATTGCCTCTGAGAAGTATACCTCACCTGTTTTTTCGTTGGGAGGAGTCTGTCTTATAAGATCAAATACATCGGGAGTAACAACATTTCTTCCGAGAATGGAGAAGTTTGAAATGATCTGATCTCTTTCGGGCTTTTCTATTATCTTATGTACCTGATATGTATCATCTCCGAGAGCAGTGACATCAAGGGTGCAGTATTTCATAACCTGCTCTGTGGGACATTCCTTTACACCCGTTACGCATTTACCGTATTTGTTGAATGCGTCTATAAGCTGACCTATTACGGGCTTTTCGTTATTTATGATAACATCGTCACCGTAGAGTATTGCAAAGGGCTCATTGCCTACAAAGGCCTCTGCCGTAAGAATAGCATGTCCGAGTCCCTTTGTTTCCTTCTGTCTTACATAGAAGATGTTTGCTTTATCGGCAACTGCGTGAACCTCATCATAAATTGCTTTTTTAGCAGGATTCTTTTTGAGATTCTCCTCAAGCTCAAAGGAGTAATCGAAGTGATCCTCAATAACACCTTTTCCTCTGTTTGTTATTATAAGAATATCGGTAATGCCTGCAGCAGCACATTCCTCAACAAGATACTGTATTGCAGGCTTATCAACAATGTTCAGCATTTCCTTGGGCACAGCCTTTGATGCGGGGAGAACTCTTGTGCCGAGACCTGCTGCGGGGATTATTGCCTTTGTAACCTTCATAATTATACTCCTTTTCAGAATAATGAGCTTATCATAAATACATAAGCCGGGATAAATGATATTAACGAAATAAGACCGAGTGCAATGATAGCGATTACTGCACCGCCTACAAAGGTTCCGCCTCTTTGCCTTAAGGTTTGTCTGTAGGTTCCCATATCCGAGCATTCAAGCCTTATTTTGTGTATTTCCTTTACTATCTTTCTCTTATAGAGATAGTCTGCAAAGAATGCTGCCGCAATGACAAATACGGTGTTTGCTATTTCAATTGCAGTTGATAAGCCGCTTTTGAACGAATCAGCACCTGCAGTGCCTGCATATTTTTCCTCAAGCGCGGCCAACTCCTCTTGCATCCTGTCAAGCTCTTCCTGAGAAAGCTCACCGTTTTCCATTGCTTCGGAATAAATATCACCCATCTCTTTATAGAGAGCTACAGCGGAATCTGTTACCGAGCACCAGGTCTGAATTCCCGTGAAAAGCAGGAAAACAAGAAGGAAGATGAGGCCCTCCTTGAACATTTTTCTGTAGAAAAACCAGATGGGACCGAAGAGGAAGGCGCAGATGGATACGGATATCTTTCTTCCGGTTTCTTCCATAGAGAGAAACTTTCTTATATATATCTCTGACTTCTTCTCGCCTATATAATCCGCATATTCGCTTGAGGGTATTCCGTCAATAAGAACATTAGGAATTCTGTCTCCGTGCTGCTTATGATAGGCATACTGATCAGTATCTCTTATCTCTCTGAAGCCATTAGGATTTACGGGAGGGGTAAGAGGCCGGTTACAGCTTACGCAGAATCTGTCGCTTGCGTTATTCTTAGCGGAGCAATTGGGACATATAACAGAGCCGTCCTTATTTGCCGCACCGTGAGGGAAGGGAATTGCTGTTTTCTTTTTTTCACTCTGTTCTTCGGGAGCCTTCCAGGAAAAGCCTTCACCGTGCAGTGCTTCATTTGCACAGGCATTATTCTCTGCCCAACAGGCTCTGTGATGAGGTGAACCGCACTTGGGACATACTACAACATCGTCCTCAGGTGTAAAAGTATTTTTACAGTGCTCGCACTGTATACCGATAAATTTCATATCAACACTCCATTAAAAGTATTTATATATTTATATTCTATACAATTAAGCTTAAAATTTCAACAAATTTTGTAATATTAATGTTAATTTTTTAATTGAAAGCATTTGACAAATATACTAAAAACAAATATAATAAATTGGTATGTTTGAAAATGATTTTTTTTGAGGTGAAATATATGCTTCAGTTCGAAGAATTAAGACTTGCTCTTCTTGAACAGGAGACTCCTCTTAAGGAGCTTAAGGAAGCACTCAGCATTGATGCAGTCAAGGAAGAGATCGCTTCTCTTGAAAAGGAGACTGCCGAGGAGGCATTCTGGAATGATGTTGCAAATTCCAATAAAGTGCTTCAGAAGCTGTCAGGTCTTAAAAGTAAAGTAAAAAAATATGAGGATCTCGTCGCCGACTATGAGGATACTCTTACTCTTATTGAAATGAGTAATGAGGAAGAAGACGAAAGCATGATAGACGAATGCGCCGAGGGTGTTGAGAGAGTTAAGAATGAAATTGAAAAGCTTACTCTTGAGACATTATTCTCAGGTCAGTATGATAATAACAATGCTATTCTTACTTTCCACGCAGGTGCAGGCGGAACAGAGGCTCAGGACTGGTGTCAGATGCTGTTCAGAATGTACGGTCAGTGGGCAACAAAGCACGGCTTCAAGTTCACAACCGTTGACTTCCTTGACGGTGATGAGGCAGGACTCAAGTCTGCTGTTGTTGTTATCGAGGGTGAAAATGCCTACGGCTATCTTAAGAGTGAAATGGGTGTTCACAGACTTGTCCGTGTTTCTCCCTTTGACTCCTCAGGCAGACGACATACTTCATTTGCTTCTCTTGAGGTTATGCCCGAAATTGATGATACCATCGAGGTAGAGATCAGAGAAGAGGATATCACCATGGAGGTTTACCGTGCTTCGGGTGCCGGCGGTCAGAAGGTCAATAAGACCTCCTCTGCTGTCCGTCTTATCCATAATCCCACAGGCATCGTTGTATCCTGCCAGGTTGAAAGAAGCCAGCATCAGAACAGAGAAGTCTGTATGAGAATGCTTAAGTCAAAGCTTATCGAGATCAAGGAAAGAGAGCATCTTGACAAGATAGAGGATATCAAGGGTGTTCAGAAGGAGATCGGCTGGGGCTCACAGATCCGTTCTTATGTATTTATGCCCTATACCCTTGCAAAGGATCACAGAACAGGCTTTGAAAACGGTAATATCAATGCTGTTATGGACGGAGAAATTGACGGCTTTATCAATGCTTACCTTAAGCAGCAGTCACAGTCCAATAACGGCTGATAATAATTTGAGGAAGAAAAGTTAATTTTTTGTTTCTGAATTGTGGTTTAAATTTGCATTATTTGTAGAAATTGTTAGTTAAAAATTCATATTTCTGCACTTTAGATGTAAACACTTTGTGTTAATATTTGTTCGCAGTTAAAACTGCCTCAATTCAATTATTCCTTTTATTTATTTTCTCTTCCCCAAAAGGAAAAACCCGGCTGTGTGCCGGGTTTTTCCTTTTTTCGGTGTTTATCCGTATTGCTTTTTGCAAACGGGTGCCGTGTTATTGATGTCAGTATTTTTTGCGTTATGTCACAGCATATTTTTGTGCTGATGCTGATACTGTCAACGACTGCTTATATGAACTACTTTTTTGTTGAATTATTCTCTTTTGTATGGTAATATAAATGAGTAAATAAAAGGAGGCAAGCTATATGGGTAAATATCTTTTGGTCAATGCCGACGATTTCGGTATGTGTAACAGTGCAAACGAGGCAGTTTTTGATCTGTTCAGATCGGGAAGACTCAGATCGGCAACGATTATGATGCCCTGTCCCACCGCTAAGGATGCCGTGGATTTTTCAATTCAGAATCCCGAATATGCAATAGGCGTTCATCTTACAATGACAGCAGAATGGAATACATACCGCTGGAAGCCGCTTACTGACGGAAAAAGCCTTGTTGACAAGGACGGATTTATGTGGCACTCCGCCAAGGATGTAGGAAAATACGGAAAATATGAAGAGCTTGAGAAGGAAATGAGAGCACAGATAGAGCTTGCTCATAAATGGGGAATGAAGCCCTCTCATGTTGATAATCATATGGGCTCCCTTTACGGACATCTTACCGGCAGATTTTCACTTCTTAAAATGACGCTCCGTGTATGCGGAGAATACGGTTATGCTTACAGAATGTTCCTTGAGCACGATAAGCGCATCTGTCCCAGAGGCGTTCCCTATTTTGCATATGCCGCCTGCACAAAGATATCCAAAAGCTGGGCTAAGAAATATAATGTTATTATGCCCGATTATCTTCTTTTCCCTGATTGGGGAGTAATGCCCAAGGACTCTTATGAGAATTACAGAAAACGCATTCTTGAGGTATGGACGGATATTCCCGAGGGAGTCACCGAAACATTCATTCATCCCGCTCTTGAAAGCGAAGAGCTAAAGAGCATAACGGGAAACTGGTGGCAGAGAGTATGGGAATACAGACTTATGAAGGATCCCGAGACGGAAAAGTACCTCAATGCCCACGGGGTGGAGCTTATAAGCTACAGAGATCTTGTAAAAATGAAGGGCGGCAGATAAATCAGCGTCAGCTTTTATTGCCGAAACAGAAAATGTTTTTTTTGCCGGAGCACAGTGCTTCGGCTTTTTTCTCTTGTAATTTACTGTTATAAGGTATATAATTATAATGAATAATTATTTGAAAGGCGGCAGAAATATGAATGATATAAATAAGCTTTATAAATTATGGCGCGAAAAAGCCACCGAAAAAGAGGTTCTTGATGAGCTGATTGCTGTTGAGGACAATGAAGAGGAGATACTTGACCGCTTCTGGCAGAATCTCACATTCGGCACGGGAGGTCTCAGAGGAGTTCTCGGTGCAGGCACAAACAGAATGAATGTGTATACCGTTTCTCAGGCAACTCAGGGACTCAGCAATTATCTTAATGAGGCTTTTGAGGCTCCGTCAGTTGCTGTCGGATATGACTCAAGAATAAACTCCGATAAATTTGCAAAGGCAGCCGCTGCCGTTCTTGCTGCAAACGGAATAAAGGTATATATCTTTAAGGAGCTTATGCCTACTCCTATAGTTGCATATGCAGTAAAGGAGCTTTGCTGTTCCTCAGGTATAGTAATTACCGCAAGCCATAATCCTTCCAAGTATAACGGATATAAGTGCTATGACGAAAGAGGCTATCAGATGACAGACGAGGCAGCTGAAAGAACTCTTAAGTATATAAATGACTGTGATATTTTTGACGATGTAAAGACAGTTGATTTTGACGAGGCTGTAAGGGAAGGAAAGATCGAATATATTGAGGAAAGCTTCCTTGATAAATATTTCTCTCTTGTTCTTTCAAGAAGCATAAATCCCGAAATTGCCGCTTCCGCGGATCTCTCCGTTATTTACACTCCTCTTAACGGTACAGGCAACAAGCCCGTAAGGAAGATTCTTTCTATGATGGGCATCAGGAATGTCACCGTTGTTCCCGTTCAGGAAAATCCCGACGGAAGATTCCCCACCTGCTCCTTCCCCAATCCCGAAATAAGAGATGCATTCAATGAGGCTCTTAAGATAGCAGAAGGCAATAAGGCAGATCTTCTTCTTGCAACCGATCCCGACTGCGACAGAGTGGGTATTGCCGTGCTTACAAACGGTGAATACAAGCTTCTCACAGGTAATGATGTGGGCTGTCTTCTTGTTGATTACATCCTTTCCTGTAAAAAAGCAAAGGCAGCTCTTGCAGACGAGCCTGTTATTATCAAGTCCATAGTTTCCTCGGATATGGCAACAGCAGTTGCCGAGAGCTACGGTGCAAAGGTCTGCAATGTTCTTACAGGCTTTAAGTATATCGGTGAGCTTATGACAGAGCTTCAGGAGAAGGGTGAGGCTGACCGCTTTGAATTAGGCTTTGAAGAGAGCTACGGCTATCTTTCAGGTATGCACACAAAGGATAAGGATGCTGTTAATGCTTCAATGCTTATCTGCGAAATGGCTGCTTACTATAAAGCACAGGGTAAGACACTCTGCGATGTTATGGCTTCTTTATATGAGCGCTTCGGTTATTGGAATAATGCACTGTTTAACTTCGGCTTTGAGGGTGCAAACGGTATGAAGACTATGCTCGGTATGATGGATGCATTAAGAACAGATGCTCCGAAGAGCCTCGGTGCAAAAAGCGTTGCAAGAGTAGAGGACTATAAGACAGGAAAAGCAATTGATACAAAAACAGGCGAAGAGACAGCCCTTTCCTATCCCTCTTCAAATGTTATCATCCTCGTTATGGAGAATAAGGATAAGGTCATAATCCGTCCTTCAGGCACAGAGCCCAAGATCAAGATATATGCTATGGTTCAGGGCGAAAATGAAGCAAAGGCAAAGGCTCAGACGGAAGAATATAAAAAGGATATTATGAAGGTACTCGGTATAGGTGAATAATATGAATAAGAATTTTGCAAAGTTTGTGGCAATAGCACTTGCAGTATTAATGGCAGGAAGCGTCTGCACAGCCGCTCTGGTGGCATTTCTGTAAGTAAGCTTCTTAACAGTAAAGCAAGACGGAAGATCAGTTCAAATCTGATCCTCCGTCTTATTTTTTCCCCTCTTCACGGAAAGTCTGGGAATCATATTACTCACTTTAATCATTTTGTGCTTCGCACAGGGGCCCTCGGCGAGGGTTCCCAACGAAAAACAGTCCAACGGACTGTTTTTCTCCCCTTCTCGCAATTGCAAGCTTGAGAGATTTCGCACTCTGCCCAGTGCCACAAGAGGCTCTGCCTCTTGACACCGTGAGCTTTTGAAAAAGCTCAAGCAAAACTTTTCCCCGGCACTCCCGTGCCGACATCATTCCCCAAACTTTGTGTGAAGAAACAATTTTATCTGTAATTTTTGACAAAGTGCTTATAAAATCTTACCGCATCGCTTATGCAGGCGGTGTCCAGATTTTCATCGGGCATATGCACGAGGCCTAATTGCTTGTTTGATACCTTTAAGGGGGCAAATCTCAGGGTGCAGGGGCATACTGCTCTGAGGTGTCTTATGTCTGTTCCGCCTGAAGGCAGTATAAACGGTACAGCGGGACAGTCGGGGAATATTTCCTCGATGCATTTTTTTGTGTATCTGAAGCCGTCAGTGTTGATGTCTGCAGGCTCGTGATATTCCTCTGAAACTAATTCAACCGTTATGCCGTAGCTTTCTGCAATTTTTTGGAAGGCTTCTGCATCCTTTTTGAAATCCTCAGCCGAAACAGACTGAAGATATGCTGTCGCGGTGCATTTCTTTTCTGCGCTGCTGCCTTCGATTTTTGTAAAAGTGCAGGTGGTTCCCAATAAGCCCTCAGCCTGAGGATTGAGACGGGGCATAACCTTTTTTATTACAGGTGCAAAGATCCTGAGGTTTGAAAAGACCGCATTAAGAGGAAATCCCAGATGAGGGGATATAAATGTAAACATATCCCTTACCTGCTCATTAAGGCGTCTTATAAATATATCAGAGCCTTGAACTGCATTTATGAAATCCGTCATCTTTTCAACGGGATTTTTATTTTTTGCCTTAGTTATATCCTGATAAATGCTTTTAGTTGTGGCAGTGCAGGTAAATGTATGCCTGCCTTTTTCGTGGATTCCTATCATTGCGCATTTTCCGGCCTTTACTCCGTCAACGGGCGGCTCAGTAATTGCTCCGCCCTCATCGACGATGACCTCGAAGGAGATATTTTCATTTTTGAAATATTCGGTCACGGCAGGAATTCCGTCTCCGAAACGCTCCTCGTTGTGTGAGGAAGCTATATAAAGATTGCAAGCGGGAGTAAATCCGTCTGAGAGTAATTCTTCAATAGCCTGAAACTCTGCAAAAAGGGAGGTCTTTGTGTCAAATATTCCTCTTCCCCATAGCTTGCCGTCGTGCTCCTCGCAATCAAAGGGCGGATATGTCCAGCCATCTCCTGCTTCAACCACATCGTGGTGGGACATCAGCATAAAATTTCTCGAAGGATCCTTACCCTCTATTTTATAAAGCCAGCAGTCATCGGAGAAAATTTTGAGCTCTGCTTTTTTATGCACCTCAGGAAAAAGCTCCTTCATAACCTCTCTTAATTTCATAAATTCATCGGGAGTGAAGGAATCCTTGTGTGATACGGTCTTGCAGCCGATCATTTTTCTCAGACGGGGAATATAATAATTTATGTCATATTTCGGCATAAGCTTCACGCTTTCTTAAGTTTTGTTATATAGGACACCGTAATCCGACCCGTATGGAGCGGAGATTATAAATCATAAAGTAATTCGTATAATATCTGTTAATGCTTTTTGTCCGGTTTATCCTTTTTTTGTCGGGACTTATTAAATCAGGTCAGTAAGTGTTGCAAGTGAGTCTGTTATAATATCGGGAATGTGGGAATCAAGGTCTTCCTTGTGACCGCTTCTGACTAAGATATTTTTTCCTATACCCGCTTTTTTGCCGGCTTCAATGTCCGATAATTTATCTCCCACGAGAATGCTGCTTTCGAGGTCGATGATGATTCCCTTTTTTTGGGAGTCCTCTATTGCCCGTTTTATCATTCCGTCGCCGGGCTTTCTGTCGGGTGAATATTTTTTATATTCTGCTATCACACCGTCTTCGTGGTAAGGGCAGTAGTATATGCCGTCTATATGCGTTTTGTCTCTGATAAGCTCCAGCATAAAGCTGTGAAGGGTATGTACATCCTCTTCGGTATAAAGTCCCTTTGCAACTCCTGCCTGATTGGTTATTACGAATATCAGATATCCCTTTTCCCGAAGCTCCTCTATAGCCTGCACGGCACCGTCGATGAATTCAAAGTCCTCAGGCTTATAAAGATGGTGCTTTTCTTTGCAGATAACTCCGTCGCGGTCAAGAAAGGCTGCCTTGAATATGTTTTCTCCGAATAAAAGCGGAATCTCGGTATTTGCTCTGAAATATGCTTCGGGGACGCCCATATCGATAAAATAACCCTCCGATAAAAGGGCATAAAGCCCGTCCTGAGCCTTTTCAAGAATCTCCTTTTCAAAAGAAAACCTGCCGTTTTTGAAGGAGTCAAAAACCGATTTTCGGATAATATAAACTCCGCCGTTTATATAGCCGTCTTTATTTTCCTTTTTTTCCAGAAAGGATATTATTTTGCCGTCACTGTCTGTTTTAATCGTGGAATGCCTTGTGCAGTCGGGCATTTTTTTTGCGGCAAGGACTATATCTGCATTTTTATCGGTGAAAAGCGAAAAAAGTGCATCTGTATCTGCATCAAAATAAGTATCACCGTTTAATACAAGAGCGTAGTCATTCTCTATATATCTGAATGCCTGCTTTATTGCTCCGCCCGTGCCGAGAGGCTCCTTTTCAACCGAATATATAAGCTTCATACCGAGATATTCATCCTTGAAATACTCATATATCTGTTCATTCTTGTAAGAGACGGCAAGAACTGCTTTTTCAAAGCCCTTATTTTTAAGATCTCTCAGCACATATGCCAAAAAAGGACGGCCGCCTGCGGGAGCCATCACTTTTTGTCTGTCTGAAACTGTATGAGCGAGCCTTGTGCCCAGGCCGCCTGCTAAAACTATTGCTTCTTTCATACTTTTTCGTCTGAGATTATATCCTTTGTTCCGTCAGCGTTTTCCACGCATTTTGTGTAAAGTCCCACAAGATATGTATCCTCAAGGTAGATGAAGGAATGCCTTACATTTTCGTTTACAAGAAACATATCGCCGTCAGAAAATGTGTATTCCTCTTCCTTATCCTGATATTTTGCGGAAAAGCTGATTTTTCCTTTTATTATGTAAAAAAGCTCTTTTGTATTTTTATGATAATGGAAATTTCCCCGCACGGCTCCTGCCTTTGTAAATACTGCATTTACCTGAGAAAAGCCCTCGTGAACTATCTGAGTGATAGTCCCTCTTTCATCTGTGAATGTAAAATCGGGGGATAATATTTCAATAAGCTTCATACTGTCACACGTTTCCGTAGATGTTATTTTTTATTATTGAATAAGCCTTTATAAGCTCTTCTATTCCGTCATCAATGGTGTACTGAGGTCTCCAGCCCATACTCTCAAGCCTTTCATTTGAGACAAGATAATTTCTCTTATCGGGATCAGTGCCTATCGGCGCTTCAAGATATAAGAAGGAGGGAATATGCTGTTTTATCTTTTCACATAATTCAAGCTTTGAGAGATTGGCATCCGATAAGCCGCAGTTATACTGCCTGCCCTTCATTTTTTCGAAATTTTCCATGGCGAATATGAATGCTCCTGCCGCGTCTCTTACATGCAGATAATTTCTCATAAAGGAGCCTTCAAAAACTATAAGAGAACGGTCAAATACCGCACGGTAGGTAAAGTCATTTACGAGAAGATCGGTCCTCATTCTGGGAGATGCTCCGAAAAGCGTTGCAAAACGGAATGTCAGGGAATCGCCCGCCTGAAGGACAGCCCGTTCGGCAGCCATTTTTGTTTTGCCGTAAAGAGATATTGGCTCAATAGGGGAGTCCTCTGTGCAGTAGGTCTGACCCTGTCCCAGACCGTAGCCGCTGTTTGTACAGGGGAAGATTATTTTCTGTCCTTTTTTTCTCAGTCTCAGTATGAGCTTTACCGCATCGAGATTTGTGCTTACTGCGGCAGTTTCATCCTTATCGCATACGGGAAAGCCGACAAGTGCCGCAAGAGGGAAGATGAAATCCTTTCCTTCAATATGCTTTTTTATAAGCTCTTCATTCCTGCAGTCGCCGTTTACTATTGTGAAATTTTTATTGGTACAGCAGGCAAGAAGTGAGCTCTGCTTATATAAAAAGCTGTCTATAACAGTGACCTTATGCCCTCTTTCCAAAAGCATAGGAGTCAACACTGAGCCTATATAGCCTGCACCGCCCGTTATTAAAATATCTGCCATAAGAACACTTCCTTATTTTCCGCTGTAAAGTACCGTGCTTCCGCTGTTTTCAAAGCTGAAGGGGACATACATATAGCCTTCAAGTGCCGCCCGTACCTTGCTTTGATATTTTTGCGGAACATATAAAAGCAGAAATCCGCCGCCGCCTGCTCCGAGGAGCTTTCCGCCTGCCGCACCGTTTTTCATTGCTTTTTCATAGATCGTATTTATCTCATCCGTAGCAATATTGTCGGCAAGAGTCGCTTTCATTGACCAGGACTCAGCCATAAGCTCTCCGAACTGAGATAAGGGATGGTCTCCCGTAAGTATCATTTCACCTGCCGAAACAAGGCTTTTCATCTTATGCAGTGTTTCGGTGTTTGTTTTTATGTTGTTCGTCTGCTCTTTGGCAATGATCGATGATACACGGCTTTGCCCTGAGAAAAAGAGCATAAGCTCTGAATTCAGCTCGTTAAGTCTTTTCTCCGTAATATCAACGGGAGTTACGGTAAAGCCGTTTTTGTCGAAATCTATTCTGTTAAGCCCGCCGTATGCCGCCGCTATCTGATCCTGAATGCCTCCGTGCTCACGGCAAAGCTCCCTTTCAAGAAGTATAGCCTCTGTTGCAAGCTTCTTTGCATCCGTATATCTTCCTCTTAGAGTGTGTACGCTGTTGAGAAGTCCCACAGCAAATGAGGAGCTTGAGCCTATTCCCGTTCTTGCGGGAAGATCCGCATCATAGCTTATCTGAAGTCCCGTTTCGTGAAGATATTTGAGTGCTTCCCTCACAAGAGGATGTGTCAGCTCATCAGGGGAGTCAAATCTTTCTATCTTTGAATATGTAAACTGATTTTTATATGTAAAAAACGGAGGCAGCTCTCTTACGGTTACAAAGCAATACTTATTAAAGGTAGCAGATAATACACTGCCGCCGTAGCTTTTATAATATTCACTGAAGTCTGTACCGCCGCCGAAAAATGACATTCGGAAGGGAGTTTTTGTAATTACCATACCGTTTTTCAGAATGTAAGCCCGGTGTTTTTTGCAATGCCGAGCTTCTTTGATAATGCATTGCTCATTATTATGTCGTCTGCTCTTTTTTCGGTGAAAATACCGAGCTCCTTTTTTGTGCAGGGAACTACAAGTGAGCTTTTTGCTCCTACTGTTTTTGCTATCCTGAGTCCGATCTCATATTTTGATACTGCTTCATCGGAGCAGATATTGATAACAGGCTCTTTTGTGTCGGATAAGGCGAGCTTATATGTGATTTCTGCCGCTGTGGAGTAGCTTAAGGCAGAGCGTACCCAGTCAGTGAGCATAAACACCTGTTCTCCGTTTTTAAGAGTTTTTGCTACTTCGTCATAAAAATGCTTTTTATCCGCATTAAGAGAGGGAGCACACATATATGAATACCTTGCGACGGTGTAGCCGTGTTTTCTTGTTATATTCTCGGCAAGAAGCTTCTGTCTGCCGTAGATGTTTATGGGAGCCGTATCATCCTTTTCCGTAAAAATATGTCCGTTTATGCTTTCACCGTAAACGGTGTCGGAGGAGGAATATATAAGTCTTTTTATGTTGAGTCCCGAAAGCTCATTCAGGAAATTTTCATAGCATACCGTATTTATGAATTCAGCCTCCTGAGGTGCTTTCTTTACTATATCGGGATTATGCACTGCCGCAAGAAATATGATCTTTATGTCATCGAATTGCGAGAGAAGGCTTACAGCCTTTTTTATTGAGTCCTTGTCATTCAGTTCAAAGCGGGTATCCGTTTTGTTGTCAGCCTCAGGTAAAAATACCGAGCTGTGGTTCAGACACACAAGATGCTCGTGAGAGGGCAGTGATAAAATATATTTCTGCAGATATGTACCGAAAAAACCGTCTGCACCGACAACACAAATCAAAAAATCTCACCGCCATTTAAATATATATAATATATTATATATCAGTATAAGTGATAAGTCAATTGCCATTTGAAGAGTGTCGGCAGGCTACTGTCACAAAAAGAACGGTGCAGACTGTAAATATAAGTCTGCACCGTAAAATTTAATTATAACTCCTGAAATATATAATAACTGTTATCTGTAGAATCTAATTTCATTGTCATACTTGCCGTGGGAACTAAACCGCCGATCTTAAAGTCAAGGGTCATCGAAATGCCCATGCCGTACTTATAATAAGATGCTACAGGCTTGAAGGAAGCGGCATCAATATAATAAATCAATGTAAGATCTGAGCTTAACTTTCCTTTTCCGACAGAAGGCTCGCCGAGAAGTGCTTTGAATTCCTCAGGGAAGCTGTTTTTTAATTCGTTTTCCGTCTGAGTTTTCAGAGTGCTCATCTGCTTGTTGTAATCCTTTGCATAGATCTTATCAAATTTTGAAACAGCAGATGAGGTTTTCATAATATCCGTTGTTTCATTGTTCATAACAACGGTTATCTTATACATAGGAGTGAAATTCATAAAATGCCAGTCACTGATATCATAGGTGGCGCCCTTGTCTGTAGTATAATTGTAGGGAAGAGTGTCAATGAAATCCACATTATTGACCTGTTCAATGGATATTGATCTGATATCGCTGTCGCTGAGATCACTTACCGCATTTTCACCTATTATATAATAACTGTTTGCAGCAGCAAGTCGGTATTCCTTTTCGGAAAATGATGTGGACTTTTCCGGCTCATCTCCTATAATTTCCTTAAGAGCAGCCAGAGCACCTGTAATTTCGGGAATGGTTGAAACATCCTCCGATTTTGTCACGGTGGTGAAGCTGTAGGCATTTCCGCCGTCCTTGATATCGTTTACGATGGCGTTAAATGAGGGTATTACTGCTTCACAGCCGGCAACTGTACATTTTGAACCGGAGGTGACACCTATTTTTGTAAAGGTGTGGTGGGCAGGTAAAACCTCATCAAGCCTTTTACCGCAGTCCTTACAGAGATAATGACCGCTTCCGTCAACTGTGCAGGTGGGAGCCTTATCAATGATAAGCTCACCGTATAAATGCTTCGTTGAAAGGGGAAGAAGCTCTGCTACTTCATATTCTCCGCATTCACAGTACATTCTTTTTTCACCCTGCTTTTTGCAGGTGGAGATATTACTGAGATCAACTCTTGTAAATGCGTGGGTATGAGGCTCCTTTAATTCTTCGAGACCTACCGCAGCTCTTAAGATGCTTCTTGCATCTGCAGCATCGACAACGGTGCTGAAGTCTACATCCGCAGCTTTATATGCCTCTTCTGAAAGAGTCTGCAGACCGACGGCGGCGCGAAGAGCAAGTCTTGCGTCCTCTGCTTCAAGTGTACCGTTTAAGCTTGCATCTCCGATCTTCGCTCCGAGAGCGAAGACGGGAAATACTGTAAGTATCAGCACTGAAGCTAATAATATGCATAAGACTGAACGAAATTTCATATTGCTTTATCCTTTCGTTTATCCGAAATAATTGGGGAAGAGATATGCTGAGGAGGTCTTTGTTGTGATAATGGGATCCATCTCTCCCTTGATGAATATCATATCCATATCTATTTCCTGCTCCATCGTTACGGTTACATCGTAAAGTGCAAGGATAGGCTCATAGGTATCAGCATCAAAGAAGTAGGTGATGACTGCATCGGATTTGATCTCGTCAAGAGTCATTACCATTGTGATATCGGAATCGCTTTCCTTTATCTGAAGCTTACCTGTTTCGGGATCCTTCTTATATTCGCTTGTGTAATCCTCTCTGATATCAATACCCGTGATCTTTTCGAGAGCGGTCTTACTTTCGTTTCCTAATTTGGTGTAAGCCTCGTTCTTGATATCAATAGTTACTTTGATAACAGATTCGGATATTGTCTTGTTCTTGTATTCGTTGATGTCATAATTATTCTTTCCGACCGTGAATGTATCACTGTAGCCTGAAAGCACGCTTCTTACATTGATGCCGTTAAGGTTTTCAATGCGGATGCTGTCAATATCTGAAGCAGTAAGCTCGGATACGGTGTTGTAATTATTCATAATGGGAAGATAGCTTCTGAGATACTTGGTCTTTCTGAATGAATAATCATCGGGAGTATTCTTCATTTCTTCCTCGTACATATCTCTGATCGTGGATGTATAAATACCGAAGTCGAACTTTGAATACTTTGTATCTACATGGCTTCTGCCGATGGAGATAAGGGGATTTTCTTCCGTTATCGTGGGATAGAAGTTTGCACCCTTTATCTTGTTTGCAACTGTATTGAAGGTGCTTATATTTGTCGCCTTATCTGTGGGAGTATGTCCGCAGCGAACACAGGAGAATGCTGTCACATCAGCGTTATAAGCGGATGCAAAGAAGTTGTAATCGTGACCGAGTGCGGGTTCTATCTGTTCGAAGCATTTGATACAGTGCACAGCTCTTGTACAAGTAGCAATACCGTCAGCCTTGTGTCCTGTTGCAACGAGAACGACCTCTAAGTTCTGACCTTCTTCGCCTTCACCGCAGCGTGAGCATTTACCGTTGAATACCAGTAAGCCGTTTACATCACAGGAGGGCTCTGTTCTTGAAATGAGCTCAAGGTTGTGTCCGAGAGGCTCAGAGGTCTGGACATCCTCTATCGTATAATCACAGAAGGCACAGAATTTATCGACTGTTTCGGGTGTTGTACAGGTAGCATCAACCCAAGAATCCTGATCGATCTCCATATTGTGTCCCTGAGTAAGATCCTCTGAAACGATCTTTTCGCAGACTTTACATTTTACGACCTTACGGCAGCTGACTTCTCCGTTGCCTCTTACAGTCTCAGCGGAGTCTTCAGGAGTACAGGGTGCAAGAGGAACTATCTGTTCTTTTTCATCACCGCAGCCTGCTCTCTGGCATCTTACGGTGACTTTACCTGTTACGAGGCAGGTAGCTTCTGTTTTTGTTCCTTCAACTTCCTCGTACTTGTGTCCTTCGATCTCGCCGAAATATTCATTCTCCGTAACACCGCAGGCAACAGTCTTTCCGTTGATCACGAAGCTTCTCTTACAGCTCTTTATATGGTAGCCTTGCTCTGTGCAGGTGGCTGAAACGGTTGAAACGATCTCGAAATCGTGTCCGCCGAGGCTGTCAACAAGATCCCTGATCTCACTGCCTTCCTGATGCTTTGAGCAATATGAACACATTTCTACCGTGTATCCGCTTTCTGTACAGGTGGGAGGAATTACGGTTGTCTGATAAACATGCTCCTCTGTTGCCTTTATTATGATGTCCTCATCTGAAAGCTCAGTCTGCTGTGCCTCATCAAATTTCTTTAAGCATTCAGTACAGGAATAGTAAGCGATATTACCGTCAATGCATACATCCGCTTCTTTTGCATCATAGAGTTTTCCGAAGGAATGAGGCAACTTTTCAATGATTTCGCCGCTTTTGCTCAGGGCATTACAGCAGGACCAGTGTGTGTCACCCGTGTAGCCCTCTTCTTCACAGCTTGCGGTTTTCTTGTTTTTGATTACGCTTGCAGTGCCGGTATGAGCATTGGCGTCAATTTCAGTGTCACTGCCCTCGGCACTTAAAGCATCACAGCAGGACCAGTAGATGTCACCGGTGTAGCCGCCTGCGGTGCAGGTCGCGGTCTTCTGATTTCTGATGACGGAGGCAGTGCCGGTATGAGCGTTTGCGTCAATTTCAATGTCACTGCCCTCCTCGCTTAAAGCATCACAGCAGGACCAGTAGATGTCACCGGTATAGCCCTTAGAAGTGCAGGTTGCTGTCTTTTTGTTTTTAACAACGCTTGCAGTACCTGTATGTGCGGCTGCATTGATTGCAATATCACTGCCCTGAGTGCTTAAAGCATCACAGCAGGACCAGTAGATGTCACCGGTGTAGCCCTTAGAAGTACAGGTTGCAGTCTTTTTGTTTTTGACAACATTTGCAGTGCCCGTATGTGCATCGGCATTGATTGCAATATCACTGCCCGGAGCACTTAAAGCATCACAGCAGGACCAGTAGATGTCACCGGTATAGCCCTTAGAAGTACAGGTTGCAGTCTTTTTGTTTCTGACAACGCTTGCAGTACCCGTATGTGCGGCATTCTTGTAATTTCTGTTTTCCGTAACCGTACAGCGGGAGCACTTGTAAACATCATAACCTTTTTCGGTGCAGGTGGGTGTTACGGTGGATACCTTAGTATTGATATCGTGACCGAGCTTGTCCTTTATTATTGCAGAGCAAACTGAGCAGGTCTGAGCATTAGTACAGTCAGCAGCCTTACCGGGTGTATGTCCCTTTGCGGCAGCGAGAACTGCATTACAAGCTGTGCACTTCTGGGGATTCAGACAGTCAGCAGCCTTACCGGGAGTATGTCCCTTTGCGTTTACTGCAGAATCCTTATAGGAATCGTTACAGTTTTTGCAGGTATGGGTAGTATAACCGCCTGCTGTACAGGTGGGAAGCGTTTTGATGCTTACATAATCATGTCCTGTCTTGGGAATGACCTCTGTGTATGTATCCTCACCGCATTCACAGCTGAAGGTCTTTATGCCGTCCTCTGTGCAGGTTGCTTGCTTTGTAACGGTGCCGTTGAAAGCGTGCGTATGGGGATTTTTTAATTCTTCAAGACCGACTGCGGCTCTTAAGATGCTTCTTGCGTCTGCAGCATCAACAGTACCGCTGAAATCTACATCAGCAGCCTTGTATGCTTCTTCTGAAAGAGTCTGCAGACCGACGGCAGCTCTCAGAGCAAGTCGGGCGTCTTCTGCTTCAAGTCCGCCGCTGTCATTAACATCGCCTATCATAAAAGCTGACGCAGTTATGAGTGCGAAGGACATCAGCAGAACAGCAACTGCGGCAATTGCCGACAGAATGTGTTTTTTCATATTGTGACCTCCGTGTCATTTGCATATAAAATATGCATTTCATTTTATGGGCAGAAACCCACTTATACAAATTATACATCACGGCACTTATTATATCAATATATTTTAATAAAAAAGGACCTTGAACTTTTTACCAAAGTTCAGGTCCTTAATATGTGAACATTTTATGAATTTTAGTCTATTGATATTTTGCAGGTGCTTAGATATCCGAGAGAGAATTCATCGTGAGTAATAAGAAGAGCGGTTTTTCCTTCGATCTCCTCTTTGATCAGCTGTGCTATCTCTCGGAGCGTATCCTCATCAAGCTCTCTCAGGGGCTCATCAAGAAAATAGATATCTCCGCCGTAGCTGAGCGCTCTTGCTATGGCAAGGCGTCTTTTCATACCTCCGCTGAGCTTTCCCGCCTTTTTATCGGCATCCTCCGAAAGACGGCATCTTTCAAGAAAATACATTGCCCTTTCTCTGTCGGGGGCAACGGCGAGTATATTTTCCAGCACGCTTTTATTTTCAAGAAGTCTGTTTTCCTGAAAAACATAGGTGCATTTTACATCTGAGGAGAATACTATCTGCCCCTCGTCAGGCTTTTCAAGACCTGCGATTATTCTCATAAGCGTGGTTTTGCCGCTGCCCGATGCACCTGTTATTGCAGTACAGCTGCCTTTTTTTACGGAAAAAGAGATATTTTTCAGCACGCTTTTGCCTTCATATGATTTTGATATGCCTTTGATCTCTATCATTTCACACCTCCGTGCTTTTTAAGAAGAATACCTAACAGCTTTTCAAGCGCTACGCTGAGAACAATGACCGTAAGCGTCCAGGCAAAAAGAGACGGTGTTTCAAGATATACCTTTGCATTCTGAATACCTGCACCGATGGTCTCTGAGGGAGTGCAGATGACCTCTGCCGCAATTCCTGCCTTCCAGGAAAGCCCCATTGCGGTTTTTGCCGCCGCCGAAAAATAGGGAAGTACGGCAGGTATATATATATCTTTAAGCATTCTTTTCTTTGACATACGGAAAAATGAAGCCATTTCAAGCAGTTTTTTATCGGGAGAGGAAATACCCTCAGAGATATTTGCCCATACTATGGGGACAGTGATCAGGGCACAGGTGAAAACAGGCACCTTTTTGGATGACATAAGAACGAGAGCAAGAACGATAAAGGAAGCAACGGGCGTAGCCTTGATAAGATGAAGCACCGGCTCAGATAATGCCTTGATGATACCGCTAAGTGAGGTAATAATGCCCAGTATCACACCTGCAAGAAGTCCCGCAAGCCATCCGAGAACAACCTTATAAAGAGAATTGAAGCAGGAAATGTAAAATTCCTTTTCTGTAGCCAATTGACCGAATGCATTTAAAACGGAATAAGGAGAAGGAAAAAGAATTTCCATCCCCATTATTTCGGAGACACCGTACCACACCGCAAGCCAGAATAAAAGGACAAGCGGTGTTTTAAGGTGTTTCATGACTGTATTATTTCGGATAAGATCGGTTTTCATTATTCTGTGATGCAATAGAATGCGTCACCGGGAAGCTCGCCGCCTACAGAAGCGGGATTTGAGGAATGAAGAACGGAGAGATAATTGCTTACATTAGTCTTCATTTCAGCACCGGTCATACATACTATATTGCAGTTGGGGATAGCCTTTGATGCGATTGCGGCCTTTGCGATATCGAACTTTTCGATAACCGCGCCTGCTGCTGCGGGATCCTCGTTTACCTTTGCTACGGATGCGGCATAATCGTTAAGGAAAGCCTTGACTGCTTCGGGATTTTCATCGTAGAAATCAGCTCTTACTGCGATACAGCCCATTGTGAGCTCATTTCCGCCGAGTGCCTTCCATTCCTTTGTAAGATCAATTGCTACGCTGTAGCCGGCATCCTTTGCCTTCATCTGTGTAACAAAGGGCTCGGGAAGAAGGATGACCTCATATTTCTCTGCAACAGCCTTTGTTATTACTTCTGCGTGCTCGCTTGCATATTCTACCTTTACATCGGTAAGTCCGTTTTTCTCAAGAATATAATTGAGAACATACTCTGTTGTTGTGCCCTTACCTGCACTGAGAACGGTCTTTCCTGCAAGATCGGCTACGGTCTTGATGCTTTCGTTGTTGCTCATAAGATAGATAACACCGAGAGTGTTTACTGCAAGGATCTTTACCTTGCCCTCTGTCTTCTTGTTGAGAACTGCCGCAACATTTGTGGGAAGTGCAGCCATATCAAGCTCCTTATTTATAAGAGAAGCCTGAAGTACATCGGGAGCGGCTGCAAGAGTAAGATCGTAATCTGCTTCTGCCGTGCCCTTCTCATCGGCATCGAGAAGCATTGCTGCGCCCATACCTGTAGGGCCCTTAAGAAGACCGATGTTGATAACTGCCTTTTCTGCGGCAGCGGTAGTCTCTTCTGCGGCTGTGGTGTCAACTGCTGTTGTTTCCTCGGCTGAAGTGCCGCAGGAAGCAAGGATAAGTGATATGCAGAGCAAGGCTGCAATTACGGATAATAATTTTTTCATAGTGTTTCTTTCCTTTCAGGGGGTATATTTATTGTTATCACTTTTCCGTTCTTTGTCAGAAAGCCCTCCTTTGTCAGCTCGTCAAAGGCGCGGTAAAGAGATGTTCTGCCTATGGAGAGGAGTAAAGCCAGCTTCTGATATGAAACAGGAAGTGTAAACGTACTTGAATTGAGCTTTTGTGCCGTATCCGTGAGATAGCTTCTGAGTGCAGAGGATACCTGCGGAGCGGAAAGCTTATCGATTTTTTCATTTAAGAAATGAATCTTATTGCTTAAGATTCTGAGGAAGCTTTCAAGAATAACGGGCTCAGAGCGGAAAAGCTTCTCTAACTGTGCTTTGGTGATAAAAAGGAGTCTGACATCGGTCTTTGCCGTGACCGTGGTAGGGAAGGAGTCCTTCTCACTGAAGACACCGGACATTCCGAAACAGTTTCCTTCAGACAGAAGACTCATATACAGATCTCCTTCTCCCGTGTGCTTCCACACCTCTGCTTTTCCCTTGAGTATTACGGCGAGTCCTTTTTCGTAATGTGTCGGGGTAAAAATATCCTCGCCTGAGGTATATTTCAGTTTTCTGTACTCTGAATTGCTTATGAGCTCTGTCAGCAGCTTTTCGTCTGCATTACTGAAAACGGCACAGCACTTAAGTGCCTCAATATCTGATTTTTTCATTTTTTTATCACCGCTTAAAAAATCTCAAAAAACTGTTCCTTATGGAACATTATATGAGTAATTCTTTGCTTTGTCAATAGTTTAACAAAGTATTTTTTGTAATTTCAGGTAAAAATAAAAAGTTCTTGAATTATTATAAGCTTTATAGTATAATTAACATAATAAATGCCTTTTATAAGGATACGGAGGTCAATTTAATGAAATTCAGGACAGTGAAAAAGATAATCTGTGTTCTCCTTTCACTTATCACGGTGCTTTTAATGCCCCTCAGCGCTTTTGCTGTAAAGCTCAATGCCGCACCGGTCATTTATATAGGAGATATATCAGAGAATGCCCTTTATGAAAATCCCAATAAAAACAACAGCAGTGTTGTTTATGATATGAATTCATCAGGCTTCAAGGGAAGTGCCGCAAAGGTCGTAGCAGGTATCGCTCTCGGAGGACTTACGGGAGATTATAAGACCGGTCTTTCCAATGTATTGACAGGTATTCAGGAAATAATGAAGCCGATCCTCTGCTATGCAGACGGTACGTCCGCGAATGCCAATGTAGGTCCCTGGTATTATGCAAAGCCCGTGTCTGAGTCATCAACTGCCGATGTATACAGCGATGATCTTCAGACCTTTGTCTCTTCTGCTGCAGCTTATATCACTGCGGACGAGCTGTTTGTTTTCTCTTATGACTGGCGTCTTGATCCTACAGCTACCGCTCAGAAGCTTTGCGATTTTATCGATCATGTTGAAGCGGTAACGGGAAGCACTAAGGTATCTCTTCTTGCAACAGGCTTCGGCGGCGTGGTCGTAAATTCCTATCTTAATGTTTGTTCCGCTCACGCAGAGGATAATATAGCCTCCTGTATATTCTATAACTGCTCTCTTCTCGGTAATGCCGTTATCGGTGACTTTATGAAGGGCAGAATTGCAAAGCTTCTTGCAGACTCCGAAAGCCTTGAGGATGTCGGCTCTATCATCAAGAGCACTTACAGAGGCGAGGCATTCGGTAAGTATCTCTTTGTTCAGGATAACCTTCGTTTATTTGAGTCAATAACCGAGACTCTTCTCGGTGAAAGCAATCAGACTACCCTTGTAGGCTCTCTTACAGGCGCACTTGTAAATATGATAGTAGAAATGGCAGGTGCTCACGAATCTCTCGGTGAGGCATATAATAATTTCGTACTTCTTGCTGATGAACAGATATATGACGGACTTCTCCGTGATTATCTCAGAAATATGCCCGGACTCTGGGCTCTTGTTCCTGAAGAGGATTTTGATGATGCTATAGATTTTATGTTTGAGGGCGAGGATATAAATCCTCAGCTTTCAAAGAAGATAGAGAACTACCGTAAGGTTCTTAAGGATACCGAAAGCACTCTTAAGGGTGCACAGAGAGACGGAATCAATGTATGTATTGTTGCAAATTACGGCATACAGCTTCTTCCTCTTACTGTCAGTCTTGATGATATTTCCGACGGTATCGAAAGTGTACAGTATGCCTCTGTCGGTGCTTCAACAGCGGAGAACGGTGAGGATTTTGTAGCTTACGAAAATTGTGTTAATTCAAAGCACACTCATACAAATCCTGACGGAACAATAGATGCCTCCTTCTGTGCTCTTCCCGAAAGCACATGGTTTATCAACGGACTGTATCATGCAAGCTTTGATGAAAAGGCCGCTGCAGATTTCCTTGTATGGCTCGTTTTCGGCTTCTCTCAGAGATATGTAAGAGAAAATGTCGCTTATCCTCAGTTTATGGAATTTAATAAATATAATACCGAAGATGTGCTTATCCCCGATACTCTCCCCGGAGATGAATACGGTGCTGATAAATACGGCGACATAGATGATGACGGTGATGTGGATTCCGCCGATGCAAGATTAGCTCTCAGAGCTGCTGTAAAGCTTGACACTCTTTCCAAGGAAAAGGAAATAGTTGCCGATGTAAACGGTGACAGCGATGTCACAGCAGAGGACGCAAGACTTATCTTAAGAAAAGCAGTAGGTCTTGACAGTATGTTCCCCGTACAGTAAAGAATAAAAAATATCAACCGGGCATCCGTCGGATGCCCGGTTGTTCTATTATGTGGTATTCTTAAATATCCGGTAAATAAAAGCACATTTTGTGTCTGATGAATAGTAAGAAAGCTATTAATGCCGTATTGCTCACTGTCACGCCTGTCCTTTTGTTGATATGACAGACTGTATCCTAAAAGCTTACAGCACAGCCCCGTTTTCTGTGAGGTTTTTTTGTAATGCTTTAATATCGACCGTATGCACATTTCGGGTTGTACTATGTGCTATAGCTATCGCTGTGCCTGCGGCTTCACCCAGGCAACAGCAGATCGGCATTATTCTGATTGAAGCCTGAGCCTCGTGCGTCGCAGAAATTGAGCGGCCTGCAACAAGAAGATTGTCATATTCCTTGGGTAACAGCGAGCGGTAAGGAATAGTATAGAATTCTCCGTCCTTGAAATATCTGTGACTTGTTCCTGTTCCTGTAGGACTGTGGATATCTATATCGTAATTGCCGAGTGCAATTGAATCGCAAAAACCGGTACAGTTGATCAACTCATCACCTGTGAGAATGTGAACACCTTTAAGCTTTCGGCTCTCTCTGACGCCGATATTTACGGCAACGGAAATCAAAGCACTTTCGTTGAATGCGTTTGAATTCTCCTTTAAAAACCCGATAAGCTCATGGATCTGCTTTCTTGCAACAACCTCCGCCTTGCTCACATCAAACGGATCTGTAGGATCAAGCTTAACAACACGGGTAGAGTTAAAGTGCAGTACATCTTCACCTACGCCGAAGAAAACAAGAATATTCTCTCTGGGATTTGTTATTTCTCCCTTTGCCTGTTTCTCCTTATACAGCTCCTGCAGACGGGGCCTTTCCTCGGTAAAAAGATCAAGGTCAACTCCGCTCATTCTGAAGCAGGTGGTCATCGGCTGGCAAAGGCCGTCACTTTCACGGCCAAGCTGATAATCACAGCCGGCAAGGTAAAACAAATCTCCGTCCCCCGTTGCATCAACAAAGAAATCTGCTTCTGCCGTTATTTTTTGCGCTTTTGCAGTGATTTCAACAGCCGATATTTTTCTGCTGTCGGTTTTTACATCATATATAATAGCGTGAAAAAGAACATCAACGCCGGCTTCGGCAGTCATATCGTCAAGAACTATTTTGAAATACTCCGAATTGAATTCGTGATCCTTACAGTCATCAACATATTTGTCGTGACGCAGCTTCATTTCCTTGAAAATTCCTTGAGAAAGATATTTTTTATCAATACCGTCACCGCTTATTTGTTTTGTCCAATAAGGCATAAAGGGATAAACAAGGTTGTTGGAGATTGCACCTCCGAGACAGCCTGATTTTTCAACAAGTAAAACCTTCAGACCTTCGCGAGCAGCACTGACTGCCGCGGCAACACCGCTGAGTCCTCCGCCTGCAACAATAAGATCGTATTTCATATCAATACCTCTGACTCTAAAGAATTCTATGGTTTTTATTATATAGGAAATTGCTCACATTGCAAGCAATTTTCTATATAATAAAAAATCCTGGAGAACTAGATATAAATCAAGGCGAAGCATTGTATGTAATCCGCAACTTGTTGCGGAATGTAATCCACCGTAGGTGGTATGTAATCGATCCGAAGGAAGAAACATACAAAGTTTACGCTTTGATAACATACAGTTCGCAAGGCGAACTAATTACATACGCCTTGCGGCGATTACATACCAATCCTTCGGATTGGATAAAAAATAAGACAGTCCGAAGACTGTCTTATTTTTTGGAGCTGCTAACCGGAATTGAACCGGTGACCTCATCCTTACCAAGGATGCGCTCTACCATCTGAGCCATAGCAGCATATATGATAAAAAGTAACAGTGAAGCGGTCGAAGATAATATCAAGTAACCCTTCAGTCAGGTGACCTCTTCACTTTTCACTATTACTTCTTACTTTTAATAAATGGCGACCCGGAACGGGCTCGAACCGTCGACCTCTAGCGTGACAGGCTAGCGTTCTAACCAACTGAACTACCGGGCCATTTGTAACGTTGTTAATTATACACACAAACAATTGAATTGTCAATACCTTTTTTTATTGAAATAAAAATAATTTTTTCGGGTTTTCTGTACTTTATTTTTTTGTAAAAGTGTTTATGTTTTTAAATTCCCCGAAAGGAAGCAAAAAAACGGCTCAGCCGTTGTTATGGGACTGAGCCGTTAAAAAATTTACTTCTTATTTAGCAAATGAGAAGATAGATGCCATTTTGTGAAGAGCATCAAGGAACTGATCTAAAACCTTATAGAGCATATATTCTATAGTGCTGAGAGCTCCGTCGCATTCGGGGATCTTTGAGCCCTCTGCAAGAGCAAAGTCATACATACGAAGTGCCTCATACTGATATGTTGTAAGATCATTTTCGTCAAGAGTTATAAGTCCTACACCTCTGTTGATATCGTTGGAGTAGGAGTTACAGCCTACTGTGGGAACTGTCGTGATGTCGATGCCTTCATATGTTGTTGTGAAGTCATTAACATGGTCATGTCCGTAGAAGGTAGCCATAACATCACCGGTTTCGATCCATGCTGCCATCTGACCGCCGTTGATGTGTGAGGGACAGGGAGGCTCAAAAATGTAGCCTGTGTATGCACCGAAATTAGGTACGGGAAGATAATTGTTACCGTTATAATTAAAGTCCTCAATACCGAAGGGAAGCTTGATCATTCCGACTGCATCGTAAACCTCGGGAACGATAATGTGCTGGAAATTGATAGCGGGAACAAGCTTTCCGCCGTTAAGAGTCTTAAGAGCAGCTGCAGTGTCCTTGTACCACTGAATCTGATCCTCTCTTACATAGTCATAGCCGCCTGCTTCTGCAACAGATGTGCCTGAATCAATAAACCAGAGATTGAATGCAATGCCGAGTCCGTCTGACGCGAGAATGGGAAGATTGTGATTTCCGCAACCGTAAAGGGAGGGATCAACATCATATGCAAGGCATCCGGGATATTTCTGGTATTCTCTGAGGAGAACTTCCTTTTCTACGCCCTGTTCCTGATCGTGGTTACCGAAAACGATGGTGAAGGGAATATCTCTTTCAACACAGGGAGCTACAATAGCTTCAATAGCCTTTGCCTGATTTTCATAACCGCCTGCAACTGTGTTGTCACCGAGGTAAACAACAAGGTCGGGAGAATGTGCATCAAGTGCCTCTCTCATAAGCTGAGCGGTAGTCTCTTCAAGAGTTTCATCATCCTGTGAATCAGCAAACATCATTATCTTGAACTTGCCGTCTTCGTTAAATCTCAGAATTGAATTGCCGAGATCGGGGAGGCTTACTGCAAATGCAGAAACCGTAAGCGTTGCAAGCATCATAACTGCCAGTGCAACTGCAAAAACCTTTTTGATAAGCTTCATTTGTTATCACCTTTCTTTGATTTGATGAACATATACTAACAGAAAAAAAGCTGTTTTGCAAGAAAAATAATGAAAATTTAACAATAGAAGGTGCCTGTATAATTAGTATTATTCCGATGCACAAAAATCTATTATCATTTCTATGAGCTCCTTTTCCTTGTCCGAAAGCCGCGATAATCGCTTATCACCTTCGTGTGCTTCAGCAGAATCTCTGCTCCCTATGAGTATGTAATCCGTGCTGACATTGAGTATTTTGCAGAGGTTAATGAGATTTTCTATTCTGATGGATTTATTGCCTCTTTCAAGATTTGATATCATCTGAACGGAAACGTTCATAAGCTCCGCGATCTGCTCCTGTGTAAAGCCCTGCTGTTTTCTTCTCGCCTGGATTCGTTTGCCTATTTCTTTTAAGTCAATTTCGCTCATAATATCACCTCAGACAATTAAACTATAGTATAATTATATTAACTTTAAGGTTAACAATAAAAGCACCTTTAGATTGACAAACTTAAACTATAGATGTATAATTCAGGTAAAAACCAATGAAAGGTGATAAAAATGAAAAAACGAATAACAAAATTTTTCTCAGTTTTTCTCTCAATACTGATTCTCCTTTCCGTTATACCGATGACGGCAGGTGCTGTAACGGCAGAGTTTGCAGGCGGTAACGGAACAGAGGAAGAACCATATTTGATTTCAACAACTGTTCATTTGGATAATGTCCGTAAGTATCCTGATGCTTACTTTAAGTTAATAAATGACATCAGTTTTACATCAGACGATTATTCTTATTCCGGAGATTTTTATAATTCAGGGACTTATTGGCAGCCAATAGATATTTTTTCCGGAAGCTTCGACGGAAATGATTATACTATAGACGGAATTAAAATGTCTTATGATTATTCAGGTGAAATTGTTGACGGTGTACACCGATCTTTTGAAGAGTTTGGTTTGTTTTCTTTGATGTTCGGCAGAGTTTTTGATTTGAACTTAACAAATGTTAATATAAGTATCCGTGCAAGAGAACACACTTTTTATGGCGGTTCTTCTTCTACTCATGTATATGTCGGTGGAATTGCCGGTGAATGTGTAGGAGAGATTTCAGATTGTTCTGTTGCAGGTAAGATAACTGTAACAGGTAAAACAGGATTGGTTTGTATCTATGCAGGTGGTATCGCCGGAATGACAGATTCATATTATGACAGTCCTGACGGTATAATCAGAAATTGCATAAATTCTGCATCGATCAGGTGTACTGCATATTATTCTGAGTCTGTGTTTGCAGTGGCCGGCGGTATAGTTGGTTATCATACTGCAAATGATATTGAAAATTGTACTAATAACGGTAAAATAGAGGCGGCTTCATATGCCGAGACTTATGCAGGTGGCATAGCGGCATTTAGTTTTTCGAATGATCATATAAGTCTTTGTAATAATATCGGAACGGTATCAGTAAATGCAACCGGCAATAACGGCTATGGTGCCGCCGGTGGTATTATCGGATTCTCTCATTCGAAAGTGCGTATACAGAACTGCGGAAATTTTGCGAAAATTACTGCAGAGGGACTTGAGACAAGTTCCGGCGGTATAGTTGGTCTTGATTCGCAAAGAGTTTTTATAAAGAATTCTTTTAATACAGGTGAAATCAGTGCGGTTGATCTAATTTCTTACATTGATATGTATGCCTATCATTATGCCGGAGGCATAGTTGCTAACGGAATAAGTGAGATTGAGCAATGTTACAATACAGGTAATGTTACGGTTGAAGGAAATGATCATCTGTATGCAGGAGGAATTTCAGGTCTTAATTTCGGTACTGTCAGAAATTCATATAATACAGGTGATATCAGTGTGCAGAAAGATGCATATGAATCTGAAGCGGCCGGTTTGGTCTCACAATGTTGCGGGACGGCTGAATATTGCTATAATGCAGGAAATGTATACGGAACAGAAACAGGCGGTATAGCAAACGATATATGTGACGGCTCATATGACGATATTATTCCGTATGTTTCTGATTGTTATTTCCTTGATAATGTATCAGAGGGATTTAATGAAATATTGGATGATACATCAGTTGCGGTTCACAAAAAAACTTCTTCAGAAATGAAAAATCAGAGTACATTTACAAACTTTGATTTTAACACTATATGGTTAATTCCGGATGATTCCTATCCTCAGCTCAGAAAAAATTTACAGACGGAAGTTATACCGGAAGATCATAAATATACATGTGTAATCATAAAAGAATCGACATGCACAGAAACAGGTATTAAAAGATTTACCTGTGTTGATTGTGGTTTGATCGTTGATCTTGATATGAATAAAACAGCACATAAATTAATTAGTGTTGTAACTGCTCCCACTTGTACAGAGAGGGGCTATACAACATATACTTGTTCTTGCGGATACAGTTATACTGCAAATTATGTAAATGCAACCGGCCATAGCTATGATTCAGTTGTTACAACTCCTGCAACGCACACAGCAACCGGCATTATGACATATACTTGCATATGCGGTGATTCTTATACAGAAGTTATACCTAAGACGGAAGAACATGCTTATGTTACTGAAGTAACCTTACCCGCAACACATACTGCAACCGGTATTATGACATATACCTGCATTTGTGGTGATTCCTATACAGAGGTTATACCTAAGACGAAAGGACATACCTATTCCTCCGAAATAACCTCTCCCGCAACGCATACAGCGACCGGCATTATGACATATACCTGTATCTGCGGTGATTCTTATACTGAAGTTATACAGAAGCTTCCGGGACATTCTTATGTAACTGTTGTTACTTCTCCTACTTGTACAGCAATGGGATATACAACTTTTACCTGTGCATGCGGATATAGTTATACTTCAAATTATGTAAATGCGAACGGACATAGTTATGTCGGTTCTGTTACAACGCCGGCAACACACAATTCGACAGGTGTAAAAACATATACATGCTTCTGCGGCAGCAGTTATACGGAGATAATTGAAAAATTGACTGCTCATGAATATAATGCAGTAGTTACAGAACCTACCTGCTCAGAGGGTGGTTACACAACCTATACCTGTATCTGCGGTGACAGTTATATTTCTGATTACACCAACGCCAAGGGACACAGCCACAAGGCGACCGTTACAGTTCCTGCAACTCATCTTTCAGAAGGTGTTATGACTTATACCTGTGCCTGCGGAGATTCCTATACTGAGAGTATAGGGAAAATTTCAGGGCACACATACAAAGAAACTCTTAAAAAAGAAGCAACACATCTTACAGAGGGACTTATGGAATATACCTGCGAATGCGGTGATTCCTATCAGACAGCAATTCCCACACTTCCCGGACATACATATGAGTCCGAAATTATCTCGGAGCCTAAGTGCAAGGAAGACGGAATAAAGCTCTTTGTATGTGAATGCGGTCATTCGTATACTGAAACCGTATACAGACTCGGCCATGTTGACGATGACGACAACGGCAGCTGTGACCGCTGCGGTGTTTCAGTCTGCAGTCATATGTGCCATAAGACAGGTTTTATGGGCTTTATATGGAAGATAGTATTATTCTTCTCAAAGCTCTTCGGCTCAAATCCCGTATGCGAATGCGGTGCTGCGCACTATTAATGTAAATAACTACCGCATCCCGGACAAAAAAACGAGATGCGGTATGCTCATTAATAAATCATACTTTTGAAGGAGGAACAATAATGCAAAAGCCAAAAAAATTCTTATCTTTATTTCTTGCAGTGCTGATGATAATATCGGTTATGCCTTTTTCCGTAAATGCGGTTGATATTATTGATCAGGGCTCTTACGGCAATAATATCACTTGGACTATTGACGATGAGGGAAAGCTTATTGTTTCAGGCACAGGAGAGATGCCTATGCCTGATTATACAGAATATGATACGGTTGCCTGGTATTCGTATAGATCAATTATCAAAAATGTTGTTATTGAGCAAGGCATAACAAATATTGGAAGTTGTGCTTTTAGTTCATGCACAAACCTCGAAAGTATTACAATTCCTGATAGTGTTACGGTGATCGGTCATAGTGCTTTTCATAATTGCAGTTCACTGAAAGCAATTAAAATTCCTGATGGCGTTGAGCGAATTGAACCCTATACTTTTTATGGCTTTGGCTCGCTTACATCTATTATTGTGCCGGCCGGTGTAACATATATCGGTAGTTATGCATTCTGGGGTACCGACAATCTTCCTTTTGAATTAATTATTCTTAACAAAGACTGTCACATTGACAGTGCGGAGTATACTATAAGCAGAAATGCTGTTATTTGCGGATATCAGGGCTCCACGGCTCATAAATATGCATTAAGCTTTGTACAGGCTCGTACCTTTGTCAAATTGGACGGAGAAGGCAGTGATATCATTCTTTCAGGTTCTTGCGGTGATAATGCCCAGTTCACTCTGACTCGTAACGGCACACTGAGTATTACAGGCAGCGGTCCGATTAATATGAGAGAAGGATATGTTGCACCTTGGAACTCTTACAATGCTATTATTAAAATCATTAATATTGCAGACGGTATATCCATTTTAGGTAATAATTCCTTCAAGAATTGCGTTAATGTGTCTGAGGTTGTTATTCCTGAAAGTGTGACAAGCATAGATAACTATGCCTTTACAAATTGCGTATCTCTTAAAGAAATTACGATTACAAATCCGGAATGTTCAATTTATGATTCTGCTGACACTATTTCTGATAGTGCAACCATTTATGGATATCCTAATTCTACAGCACAAGAATATGCTGAAAAATATAACCGTACCTTTGTTGCTCTGACTTGTCAGCATTCAAATTCTACTTTCGTTTCCTCTGTTGAAGCCACTTGTACTGAGAAGGGATATACTACATATTTTTGTGCTGTTTGTAACAATACATATGATGCAGACTATGTCGATGCTTACGGACACTGCTACAATGCAGTAGTTACTCCTCCCACTTGTACCGCAAACGGTTACACGACCTACACCTGCGAATGCGGAGACAGCTATGTTGCCGATGAGGTTGTTGCAGAGGGACATAAGTATGTAGAAGAAGTAACAACTCCTGCTACACATATGAAGGAAGGCGTAAAGACCTTCACCTGCTCCGTATGCTCAGACAGCTATACAGAGACAATTGAAAAGATCGCAGCTCATAGCTACAATGCAGTAGTTACTCCTCCCACATGTACCGTAGACGGTTACACGACCTATACCTGCGAATGCGGAGACAGTTATGTTGATGATGAGGTTGTTGCAGAAGGACATAAGTATGTAGCAGAAGTAACAACTCTTGCTACACATATGAAGGAAGGCGTAAAGACCTTCACCTGCTCCGTATGCTCAGACAGCTACACAGAGACAATTGAAAAGATCGAAGATCATAGCTACAATGCAGTAGTTACTCCTCCCACTTGTACCGCAAACGGTTACACGACCTACACCTGCGAATGCGGAGACAGCTATGTTGCCGATGAGGTTGTTGCAGAGGGACATAAGTATGTAGAAGAAGTAACAAC
>JAFSGH010000036.1 GCA_017440965.1 Clostridia bacterium
CAGTTATATTCGGCTGACGCCGAGTGTTATTGTCCTTCGGACAGTTTTGTGCGAATAAAATAACACTGAAGCCGTAAGGCTTCAATAACACTTTTGATTTATCAAAAATATCACTGCAAATTTATATTTGCAATATCACTTAATACTCTCCGAAGAAAATATTTTCTCTTTGGCATAATTACCTTCAAAGCATATAACCCACTATGACACTTTCAAGCCGAAAGTGTCACTTTTTATATAAAAAAATCGGGAGCACTTCATTACAAAGTGTCTCCCGATAATTTTATCTGTCCTTAGCAACCTTGCCCTTTCCGGCTCAGGTCTTTTCATTATACAGGAAATTGCTCGCAATGTGAGCAATTTAGCTTATAACAAGAAACACCTACAGATCGGGGGTAGGGGGTTGACGAATCGTAAGATTTTTTCTTATGAAGCGTACTCTCCTGTTATTGTCGCCGCCGGTATTCATATGTGTGCTCCTTTTATTGATGTTAATTACATTACAGCATAAGTATAATATAAAAACAATCAACAAAGAGACGAAATGCCGATGTTCGTGCAAGGTACACATTAAAAAAGGTATTGACAAATAAACTGTATTATGCTTATAATACAGTTGTAGAGTGTATTATTGATGTGATACAGTTGAAAGGAGTGAGGGCTTTGATCTCTTTTGATTCTTTTGTTGCAGACGGGATACTTCCCATATATCTTCAGATAATCCTTTTTATAAAAAGAGGACTTATTGCGGGGACTGTAAAAAACGGGGAGGAGCTTCCCTCAAGGCGGTATCTGTCGGCTCTTCTTGGAGTAAATCCCAATACGGTGCAGAAGGCATTTGCACTTTTAGAGGAGGAGGGGCTTGTTTCTTCAAGGGCAGGCGCAAAAAGTATTATTTCGGCAGACGGGGACAGGATAGAAAAAATCAGAGAAGAGCTGCTTCTTAATGATATAAGAAATATCGTATCCTCTCTGAAGCAGACGGGACTTACAAAGGAGCAGGCTGCCCGTCTTATTACTGATAACTGGGACTGAGGTGAGAAAATGAAAAAGCATTTATCGGTTTTTTATCTTATTGCGAGAGAAAGTATTTATAAGCTGTTTTTTTCGGGAGTTCTGTTTTTTGCTTTGCAGTCGGCAATATATTATGCAGTGAATAAGGATTTCAGCTTTGTTTTTTCTTCCTTGGGGCATCGTCTTGACAGTAAAGAGAATTTTACATTGATCCTTGTTTTTTATGCGGCTCTTCTGCTGTTTTCTCTGCTCCTTATAAAAACGGGAATGCAGTTTAACTCAAAAAGCGGATATACCTTAAGACGGCTCAGGATAAATGAAAAATGGGTATTTATCCATCAGGGGATATATAATTTTTTAATGCTTATGCTGTTTTTTATCCTTGAGGTGCTGATCATGTATGTGCTTGTTTCATTTACGGTGGCAGGGGCTTCGGAGAAGGCAGGACCGCAGGCGGTATATATAACCTTTTATGAAAGTGCTTTTCTGCAGAATCTTTTTGCAGGCAGGGATGCTTTAAGGGCGGTAAGAAACATAATATGTATTTTCTCTTATTCCGTAAATCTTTCAGCCTTCTCATATCTTTCAAGATACGGAAAAAAATGGATACCCGTTTTCATTTTTGCGGCCTTGCTTTATATACCCTTTGCGGGAAAAATTGATATGACACAGCTCGAATATGATGTTGCATATATCTGCATTTCGGTTATTATGCTTTATGCCGCAGCTGCGTTTGTATTTATAAGGAGGAATAAGGATGAAATATAAGCTCTCTGATGTTCTCCCTGCAGGCAGTAATGCTTTGCTTGTAAAAAAGCTTATCGCGGCAGGCTATATCCTTTCTGCAGTTGTGTCCATAGCTTCATTTATCTTTTCGCTGTTTGATTCTCTCGGGGAGATATACTCCTATAGCGAAAGCGGAGAAAAATATCTTAACGGAACATATATGAAATATTTTGCCCATGTGAGAGAAAACAGCTTTGATATTTTCAGACTTTTAATTATTCTGATGCTCCTTTTTGCGGTCTATAATTTTATCAGCCATTATATGGGCTCAAAAAGTATTTATACTATGAGAAGGCTCAGAAATCCCGCGGAGCTTATGACAAGATGCCTTTTTGTGCCTGTTATCATGATAATTGCTTCAATTGTTACTGTATTAATTCTGAATCTCGTTTTTATCGGTGCATATGTTCTTGCAGTGCCCGGTGAGACATTTCTTCCCTATTGGAAAAGAGATATCTGGAGGGTATTCTGATGATAAAAATTAATTCACTTACAAAAAAATACGGCTTAAAAACCGCCCTTGACGGAATAGATCTTGAAATTCCGAGAGGAGAGATAATAGGCCTTTTCGGAGAAAACGGTGCGGGAAAGACCACGCTTATGAAGTGTATTCTGAATTTTCTCCGCTTCAGCGGTGAGATCACTCTTGACGGAGAAAAAATAAGCCATAAAAATATAGAAAAGCTATCCTTTGCCACAAGTGAGCATTCATTTTTCCCTGCTCTTACCGCGAAGGGACACAGAGAGTTTTATAAGGCACATTTTCCCGCATTTAACGAAAAGCGTTTTTCGGGACTTATGGAATTCTTCTCATTGCCGGAAAACAGGCCTCTGAGGACATTTTCAACGGGACAGAAAAATCAGTTTGAGGTGATCCTCGCGCTGTCTCAGGGAGCAGATTTTATTCTTATGGATGAGCCCTTTGCGGGAAACGATGTTTTTAACCGTGAGGATTTTTATAAGGTGCTTTCGGGAATCCTTACGGAAAATGAAACGGTGCTTCTGTCAACTCATCTTATTGAAGAGGTCTCCGATTTTATCGGAAGAGCCGTGCTTATAAGAGACGGAAAAATAATTGCCGATAAAAAGGCGGATGAGCTTATCGATGAAGGAAAATCTCTTATTTCCTATATAAAGGAGACCTATAATTACAGACCTGACAGGGTAAGTAAGGCACTGGATGCTATTGCGGGAGAGGAGGAATAAGGGTGAAAAAAACACTTATATTTCTGCTTGTTCTGATTTTTTCTGTTTCTTCCCTGACCGTTTTTACGGGATATAAGCTTCATAATGAGGGAAAGAATGTTTCCTATACTGTCGTTTCGGAATACGGAGACAGGAGTCTTCTTCAGGGGGTAAGTGCCGATATTTATTATTCCCACTATGAAAGGCTTTTATGGGATGTGCATTATGTTCCTCTGCAAAAGCCTGAGACGAAGGTCAGCTTTCAGAAGATAATGAAGCAAAATGAAGCTTCGCCGCATTATTTCGGTCTCACATCCGTATATTTCAGCCTGTTTGATATAAAAATCTTCAGCGAGGAGCTTTATAACAGCTTTCAGAGGGCTAAGAAGGAGTCTGCCGAGGGTAAAGGGGCAGTAACTCTTGAAATAAAGATGAAGGATCACTTTGAGTATTATCCTTTTTTGCCCGAGGTCGACCTTCCGGGGATCAATATATCCTATGTTGCTTCACCCTTCCTCGATTCTGACAGAGAGGGCGCTTACACCTATGCGGGAATCACAGAAGAAAGAGCAGAAGGCTTTATCAAGGCATTACGGGATCATATAAAAATTCCCGTATATGAAAATGACACAAGAACCACGGTCATTGAAAGATCGGGCTCAGGGCATATGTATTCATCATATTATGAAAATGTCTATGAAGAGAGCTTTCAGTCGCAGGTATTTTCGGATAAGCTGTATTTTACGGTGAATAACCGTACTGATCCCTCTGAAAATAATCCGTCGGTGCTTCTTGATACCTCTCTTATCCCCGGAGGCTACGGTATATACAGCGTGCCGTATTCAGAAAATGATATCATATATGAGAATATGACAACGGAAATGTCCCTTTCTCCCGAAAGCACGGTGCTGAATCTCTGGGGAGATGAGGAAAAGGAAGAGCTTTATCTTCTTATCCGCGAAAATGAAGCTTGCTATTTTAAGGTCATTGATATTAAAACTATGACGGAGAAATTCTCGGAAAGGCTTTTTGATTATACGGACAGCGATTGGGTAAGCTTCAGAGGCTTTGGCGGATTTATGCTGTTTATCAGAAACGGCATTGAAATGAAGCTTTATGAGGAAGAAGCTAACGGACAGTATAAGGAAAGGCTGACCTATAAGGAGGCTGAGGATAATTTCATCGGACTTGAATATCTTTTGCATAACAGTGAATGGGCGTCTGACGGTGAAAGACTTGTGCTGTTCAGTGTGGATTCCTTCCCCGACAGCGGTGACGGCAGGACAAACCGGCATGAAATTGCAGTTTTTACAAAGGACGGCTTAGGCTATTATCTTAAAGAGGACTGCTCTCTCGGAGAAATGATAACATGGAATTTCTCAGGCTTCATCACAGTAGATGAATTTAGCGTTAACATTCAGTAGCGTGTAATAAATAAAAGGCAAATGCTTTAATAAAGCAGAATACAGAAAAGCACCGTCAGAGCCGATTCTGACGGTGCTTTATTTGTATTGATACTGTTATTTTGTGTGAATTCTTATTGCTGTTACGCTGTAGGCGGGAAGCTTGTAATTGAACTGTGATCTTATTCCGTGGATAGTGAAGACCTCTGTTTTGCAGTCCTCTTCCATTCCTAAGATGTTGTCATTATTGAGACTGTCGCCCTTTAACTGATATACGGTAGCCTTGGAGCTTACGGCTGTATCACCAAGGTCGATAGCGCATACTCTTGCGCTGTCTGTAGTGTTTACGAATTTTACTATGATATCGCCCGTTTCGTCTGTGCTTACTATCGTATAGGTCTCGGCATAGGCATTCGCTCCAAAATCATATTCAAACTGTAATTCTCCGTCAATGTAGCCCTTGACAAGAGTGCCGCTTACAACAAGCTTTATTTCATAGGTTTTTCCCGTTTCAACGGTGAAATCATTTGTGGTTGCAAGGAATTCTGTCTTGATGTTGTTTTCTATTTTTTGCACGGTGCTTCTGGTGTTACCCCAACCGCCGATATTCCAGAAGTAATTGTTTTCGGTATCCTGAACTCCGAAGTGGATGAGAAAGCCCTCTTCTCCGTCTGTCTTTGTTGCATCAACGGTAAAGGTATAATCTGACCATTCCTTATCTCCGAAGTAAGCAACGCTTCCGGTGTTGGTGTATGCCATTTCGGTAGTTGTCTGATTGAGCCTTCCGTTTCTGATCTTCCATTTTCCGTCAGTGGGTGTTTCCCAGTTCCAGAGGAGATTCTGAATTGAGAAATTATCCTCTGCAAGAACTTTTCCGCTTTCGTTATCCGTGACCTTTACATTGTCAAACTCAGCAGATGTGTACCAGGTGCCGACACCTACCTTGCCTGTTACGGGAGCTTCTTCGATCCTTGCACCGTCAAAGTCGTGCTTAAGAACGGCTGTGCCCTGATTTACTGAGAATATCTGCTGGGCATAGTAGCTGATAGAGCCTGTTACCTGATGGTTATTGAACCATATAAGGTCGGGTGACCAGTGAGTTGCCGTGAGATTTCCGAAAAGAGGAGCATATGCCGCCATTGTGACGATATCTCCGTTTCTTTCAAGACCTGTCATATATGCTGCCTCTGCTAAAGCTGCTTCAAGGCGGTTGCTCTTTGCGGCATATTCACCGAGGAAAACATTGAGACCGCCGCCGTAGACGGTATCTGTCATTTCTGCGGTATCGCGTCTGTAGTTTTCTTCATCATAGTAATCAGTGTTTTTAAGGAACCATATTGGATCGTTATAATAATGCTGATCGGTAGCGCCTGCAAAGCTGTGGGCATCGTCACTTCCCATCTTATCAAGCTCGTTTTTTGCATATTCATAAGAGGGGAGATACATACCGCCTCTTGTGCCGTCTGCCGTGCCTGCGGAATAAATAAGCTCAAGTCCCTCATAAAGCTCGGGATTTTCGGCCTTTGCCTCATTGAAGGCCTTGAGGAAGGCTGAATATCTTTCAAAATATACATCTCCCTCGTTTTCGTTGCCGATGCAGATGTACTTAAGAGTGAAGGGCTCTTCGTGTCCCATTGCAATTCTGACCTTGCCCCAGACTGTATTTTCATCACCGCGGCAGAATTCAACAAGATCGATCATATCGTCAATGTAGCTCTGAAATTCGGGTGTATACATCTCTACGGCAGGCCTTCCTCTCATCTGGCAGTAAAGACCGCAGTTGAGAACGGGCACGCCCACGGCTCCTAAGTCCTCGCAGAGAAGGAAGTATTCATAAAAGCCGAGACCGTAGGTCATAAATGAAGGATTTTTGTCATCCGTCAGGGAAAGGTTTGTCCAGAGATTTGTGCTCTGAAGTCTTGCGGCAACATCACCGTAGGTGCCGTTAAAGAGAAGAGGCTCACGGTTTTCATCAACGCCTATTGAGTCCTTCCAATCATATGCACTTTCTCTGTCATTGCCTTCAATAATGCATCCGCCGGGGAAGCGCAGGAATTTCGGCTGAAGTGCCTCAAGCATTTCTCCGAGATCCCGTCTCATACCGTTTTCTCTGTTATTATAGGTATTTTCGGGGAACATGGATATCATATCGAACCATACCTCGCCCTTGTCGATAAGCACCTGAAGAGTAACGCCCTCGTGTGCATCTACGGGGGATTTTAAGGTAAGGGAATATTTATACCACTGAGAGGAGCTTTTTATCATATAAATGCTTTCCTCTGCCTTGGCTTCACCGTTTACTGCAAGTCTTACGGTGATCCTTCCGCCGTAGCCTTCGGGGGCTTTTGCATAGAAGGAGATATTATAGCTTTCATTCTCTTCAATGCTTATGCCGTCAAGAAAGCCTCTGTTTTCAATGCCTGCCTTTTCGGAGGAAGCGTTCTTCATAGCAAGGAAGTTTTTGTTGTTCATATTAAGACGGTTCTCTTCGTCATTGATAATGACCTTGTTTTCGGCTTCTCCGAGATTATTCCAGCCGTAAAGCTGATCGTTTTCAGCGATCTCAGTATACTCAAAGGAGCGGTTTGCTATCTTTTCCGCATAAAGACCGCCGTCAGCGGCAAAGTTTATGTCTTCAAAAAAGATTCCGAATAAAAGCTCGCTGATATCGTGTATCTCATTTTCGGTATCAATATCAAGCGTATAGTCTGCCTTGTCCTTATTATATGAGGTGACTGCGTTTCCGTCTGTGTCTCCTATAGAGCCGCCTGCAAGACCGCTCAGGGACATAATAAAAGCCGTAAGGGTTGCAATAACTGTTCTGATAAACTCTAAAATACTGTATTTCATATCCTGCCCTCCTTGTTTTATAGCTTAATGATATAAGAAAATAATATCCCCGTCAAGTTTTTCTTTTTTTCAATAATGTTGAAAAAAGGATGATTTTGTAGTATACTTAAAAAATCAATGTGCGGAGGTAGTTATATGGGAAAGTACCGTTGGCTTAAAATTGACACCGCTTCAATAATGTTTTCTGCTCTTTCCTCCAAGGACTGGGGAAGGACCTTCCGTTTTTCTGCTTATTTCAGGGATGAAATCGATCCCGAGGCAGTAAAAAGAGCCTGCGAGGAGCTGAGGCCCTATTATCCTTCAGTTTATATGTATCTTAAAAGAGGCTTTTTCTGGAATTATCTTGCCGCAAGTGATAAGCTGCCCGAGATAAGAAAGGCTGACGGAGAGGGTATGCGTCCCATCGTTTTAAGGCGTGACGGCAGACCTGATTTCAGAATTACATATACGGGAAAAAGACTTTCCATAGAGTGCTCGCATTCTCTCGGCGACGGTAAGGGAATTCTGATATTTTTCAGAACTCTTCTTGCAAGATATAATGAGTTAAGACATGGAGAGACGGGGGAATATATAACAAAAGAGGATCCCGATGCCAATGTAAGAAATGCCTTTGCAGACTATTATGATAAAAACGGTGAGAAACTTCGGAGCAAAAACTTCGAGGCCTTCCATTTTCCTGAGGTGTATGAGGAGAATTATCTGAATCTTCTCTTTGCGGAAATGAAGGTGCACGAATTAAAGGAGCTGGCACATAAGGAGAATATGACGGTGACGGAATATCTTACCGCTGTTCTTATTCTCGGCATAATAAGAAGCACGAAGGAGCCAATAACAAAGCCCGTAACGATTGCCGTTCCCGTTAATCTCAGAAGGTTTTTCTCAACAATGAGCCTTCGTAATTTCACAGTGCAAAGCTATATTACATTTTGTCCCGAGGGAAGACGCGATATCACCTTAAGGGAGATTCTTGATGCTACAAGGGGACAGCTGAAAAAACAGCTTACAAAAGAGCATCTTATTAAGAGTGTAATAAATTCGGAGCGCTTGTGAATAATCCCGTATTAAGAGTCGTACCCAATTTTATAAAGCTTCCCGTAATGAGAAAAATGAGCCTTAAGTCTCATTCCGAGGTTACGACCATATTCACAAACTACGGTGCCTGCGAGCTTGACGAAGCCCTTGCAAAAAGCGTTGAAAAGCTGCAGTTTGTAAACGGAGACACAAGAAAATACGGTCTTGCGGTCACCTGCTCCTGCATCGGCTATAAGGATGTGCTTTCAATGTGCTTCTCCCGTTCAAATAAGGATACCTGCTGGTATGATGCCTGCATTGATATTCTTAAAAATGAGGGACTTCAGGTTGATGTTACTCACATTGAGGGTAAGGCAAAAAACAAAAAATACTCCGATGAGGGCTTCAGAGAGGCATTCTCAGCGGAAAGGATCAAGGCATATTTTAATATATAATGGACAGAAAATACGAATTACTCAGTAAATACTTCGGATATAAGCAATTTCGTCCCGGTCAGGAGGAGCTCGTCGATGCGGCTCTTTCAGGCTCGGACGTTTTCGGCATTATGCCCACGGGCGGCGGAAAGAGTATGTGCTATCAGCTTCCCGCTCTTATGATGAGGGGAATTACTCTTGTTATTTCTCCTCTTATTTCTCTTATGAAGGATCAGGTGCTGTCCCTTAAAAATTCAGGAATTTCTGCCGCATATATAAACAGCTCTCTTACCTTGGAGCAGCTTCATAAGGTCTATTCCTATATGGCTGACAGGAGATTCAAGATAATCTATGTTGCCCCCGAGCGCCTTTTTAATGAGGGCTTTCTCAACACTCTTTCAAAACTTGAGGTGTCAATGGTGGCAGTCGATGAGGCGCACTGCATTTCACAGTGGGGACAGGACTTCAGACCGAGCTATCTTAAAATCCCGCAGTTTATTTCTCTTCTGCCCGTGCGTCCCGTTGTGTCCGCCTTTACGGCTACGGCAACGGACGAGGTACAAAGGGATATCGTAAGACTTCTTGAGCTTCGCTCTCCGAAAACGGTGGTGACCGGCTTTGACCGTCCCAATCTCTATTTTGATGTGCTTCGTCCGGGAAATAAGACAGATAAGCTTATTTCTCTTATTTCGGAAAGACGGGATAAATGCGGTATCGTCTACTGCTCAACGAGAAAGGATGTTGAAAGAGTAACCGAGGCGCTTCTTGAAAAGGGCTTTTTGGCCGCAAGGTATCATGCGGGGCTTTCCGATGAGGAAAGACGGCGCAGTCAGGATGATTTTATCTATGACAGAAAGAATATAATCGTTGCCACAAATGCCTTCGGTATGGGTATAGATAAATCCAATGTATCATATGTGATACATTTCAATATGCCAAAGAGCCCCGAGGCATATTATCAGGAGGCGGGAAGAGCAGGCAGAGACGGTGAATTTGCCGAGTGTATTCTTTTGTTTTCACCAAAGGATATTGCCACCGCCAAGTTTTTGATAAATAATTCAAATGAAAATGAGGAGCTTTCCGAGGAGGAAAGAGCTGCTGTTACAGAAGGGGATAATGCCCGTCTTGACAAAATGGTCACCTATTGCAATACCTCAGGCTGTCTTCGCAGCTATATGCTGAGATATTTCGGACAGAATACGGAGGATTTCTGCGGAAACTGCGGCAGCTGTAAAAATGAGAGCATTCTTACGGATGTGACAAGGGAAGCTCAGATAATTTTATCGGCTGTAAAAAAGATAGGCGATACTCTCGGCTATACTCCCGGTGAAACCTTTATAATAAAGGTGCTTAAGGGCAGCGGCGATAAGAGAATAGCAGAGCTTAGGCTTAATGATATAAGTGCCTTCGGTATGCTTTCTGAGGAAAAAACAGACAGAATAAGAAGCATCTTTGACAGGCTTCTCTTTGACGGATACTGCAGAAGAAATGAATTTGAGGGTATCGTTCTCACGAATAAGGCAAGAGCCGTCATATCGGGTGAAGAAAGCATATTTATGACAGAAAGGTTAAGTCCCGAAAGGAAGAGGAAAAAATCCTCTGCGGCAAAGCTTACCGTAGGCGATGCGGGACTTTATGATATCCTCAGAGCTGTCAGAATGAGGATCGCAAAGCAGCAGGGAGTTCCCGCCTATGTTATCTTCAGTAATGCTACTCTTCAGGATATGGCGGAAAAAGCCCCCGTGACAACCGAGGAATTCCTCGAGGTCTCAGGCGTAGGTCAGGTAAAGGCTCAGCTTTACGGGGATATTTTTATCGAAAAAATAAAAAATTACCTGAGCGTTATATAAGAAAAAATCTTACGATTTGTCAACCCCCTGCCCCCAATCTTGGGGGCTGTAGGTGTTTCTTGTTATAAGCAAATTGCTCACATTGCGAGCAATTTGCTATATAATAAATAATCATCATCTGACGGTTGCGAAGATGCGGTTAGTAATTCGTATCAGGATATAAGATGACGGAGCAAGGCATTATTAGGTTCTTCGCGGAAAGTTGGGGAATCATTATTACTCACTTTAATCATTTTGTGCTTCGCACTTGGGAACCCCCGGCGAGGGTTCCCAACGAAAAACAGTCCACCGGACTGTTTTTCTCCCCTCCTGCGCTATTGGAAGCATAAGAGATTTCGCACTCTGCGGAGTGCGACAAGAGGCTCTGCCTCTTGACACCGTGAGCTTTTGAAAAAGC
>JAFSGH010000014.1 GCA_017440965.1 Clostridia bacterium
ATACAGAAAAGAGACCATAATGGAAACTCTGAAGGCAGACTTCCTTCACGCTCTTAATCCTGCATTCGCAAAGATGAGCGAAATGGGAGTACGCTACAGCTCAATTCCTGCACATACAGAGGAATTAAGTGTAGCTATAGATTCAGCAATGGGACCCAAGTGGAAGCTTCAGAGAGGTATTAAGATTGAAAGCGTAAGCTTCAATGCCCTTAATGCTCCCAAAGAAGACGAGGACGAGATCCAGAGGATCAAGAAATCCATTATTATGTCCGACCCCATGCTTGCAGGCGGTTATCAGACAACAGGTATGACAGATGCCGCTATGAATGCCGCCAATAATCCCAACGGTGCAGTAAATGCATTTATGGGAATGGGTATGGCAGGAAATATGATGGGTAACACAGCAGCTCTTTTCCAGCAGGGAATGGCACAGCAGCAGTATCAGCAGGCTCAGCAGCCCGCTCCCGCACCTGCACCTGCACCTGCTGACGGATGGAAGTGCTCCTGCGGTGCAACAGCCACAGGTAATTTCTGCCCCAACTGCGGAAGCAAGAAGCCTGCTCCTCAGGGCTCATGGCAATGTGCCTGCGGTCAGACCGTAACAGGTAATTTCTGCTCAAACTGCGGTGCCAAAAAGCCTGAAACAGACTGGACCTGCAGCTGCGGAAAGGTAAATCAGGGTAATTTCTGTGCAAACTGCGGAAACAAAAGACCGTAAAAACAGGAGGGATATAAAATGAAGGTTTTTCAGTCTATAATGTCTAACTTTACCACATTCCTTATGGCAATAATACTTACCGTCATTCCTTATGCAGGTCTTGAGCTTCCCGTGATAGATAATGCCGAAGATGACTGTCTTATGACAGTAGAGCTTATTTCCGATGTTCATATTGAGGAAAATGAGCTTTTCCGTCAGTTCTTTATGATCTCGGGACTTACTAATCTCAGATTCGCAAAGGCTGATGTTGATGCTGTTGTAATCGACGGTGATATCACAAACTATGCGGATGAGCCTTCTCTTGCAAAGTATTATGATATTATCTCAAAATACAGCCCCGTTCCCGTAATTACCGCAGCCGGTAATCACGATATCGGCCATGTAGGTGACAGAGATGTTACGGATATCACCCGTGAAGAGGCAAAGGCAAATTTCATAAGATACAATAACGAATATATGGGAACGGATAATACCGAAAACTACTATGTGACTGAGATAAACGGCTATAAGTTCATCGTTCTCGGCGATGATGTTATTGACGGCGGTCATTGGGACGGTATGGATATCTCCCCCGAGCAGATGGCTTTCCTTGACTCAGAGCTTGCTTCTGCAAACGGCGAGCCCGTATTTGTATGCTGTCATTGGCCCGTTGACGGAAAGAACGGTCAGGAGATAATTTATCCCGACGGTCAGATCGAGCTTGATAAGAATGATATCAAATCCGTTATGGAAAAATATGAAAATGTTTTCTATATCAGCGGTCATATTCACGGCGGTATCAAGAGCACCGCAGCGGCAGACTTCTGCGAAATGGCAAATGTTGAGCAGGAAAACGGAGTCACCTATGTTTCTCTTCCCACCTACGGCATTGTAAATTCCTTCGGCTATCCCTGGTCGGGCACGGGAATTCAGATGGAGGTCTATGAAGAAAAGGTTATCTTCCGTCCCCGTAATTTCATCACAAACGCTTGGTTTACCAATGCAGTGTATGAAATTCCTCTTGCATAAAAATGTGCATAACGGGCAGTCTTCAAAGAATTAAGCCTTAAAATGCTGTCCTTATAAATTCAATATTTCTGTTAACGGTGTAGCTCAGGCTATGCCGTTTTTTCTTTTGGAGGGAAATTTCGGAATAAATACTTCTTTGAACGCTTTTTTAGTGGCATAAATTTCAGCCCGGCTTTTATTTCAGTCGGTATATTTACATTTATTACGCATCCGTCACAAAGGTTGATTTTGACCGTGATATTATATATAATCATTATATAACCGCCGAAAAGAGTGATATTATGATCAGAATCCTTATTATAGAGGATGATATTACCATCGTCAAAAATCTGAGTGAGCTTTTGCGACACGAAGGCTTTGACACTGACAAGGCACTAAGCTGTAAGGAAGCAGAAGCGAAAATTGAAGCAGCACAGTTCGACCTTGTTTTATTGGATGTACTTCTGCCTGACGGAAACGGCTTTTCTCTTTGCAAAAGAATTAAGAGCGTAACAGAAAGTCCCGTTATCTTCCTTACGGCATCGGCGGATGAATTCAGCGTCGTTACAGGTCTCGATATAGGTGCTGATGATTATATAGAAAAGCCCTACCGTCCGAGAGAGCTTATTTCCCGTATAAGATCAGTCCTTCGAAGAGCCGGTAAAAGTCAGAGCGTTCTCACTGTCGGCAATGTAAGTGTTGATATGGATAAGGGAATCGTTACAAAAAACGGAAGCGATGTTTTTCTTTCAGCATTGGAATACAGACTTTTTCTTGTTTTTCTCAATAATCCCGGAGTTACTCTCACAAGAAATAAGCTGCTTTCCGAAATATGGGATGTTGCAGGTGACTTTGTCAATGATAATACGCTGACCGTATATATAAAAAGGCTCAGAGAAAAAGTGGAAGATGATATACAAAACCCAAGGATAATTCTTACGGTAAGAGGCCTGGGATATAAATTAGGTGAATAAAATGAAGCTTTCAAATAATCCCGAAATAAGAAAATTTTTGTTGGTAACAGTGATCCCCTCACTGTTACTGTTGCTTATATCAGCCTTTTTTTCGTATGTTACGGCTGTCTGCATTTTTGTTCTAAGCACATTTCTGATAATAAGCTTTCTTGTTTTTACCAAAAAAAGATATGACAGGATAAATGATCTCGGTGAAAGCATTGATAAGATACTTCACGGCAACGATACGATAAATATCAAAGCCTTTGGCGAGGGGGAGCTTTCAATACTTGAAAGCGATGTGCAGAAAATGCTTGTGCGCCTTCGCGATCAGAAGGATATTTTAGAAAAGGAAAGAAGCTTTCTTGCGGATTCTATTGCCGATATTTCCCATCAGCTGAGAACTCCGCTTACAAGCATAAATATTATTTTATCTATAATTGAAGCTCCCGATGTTTCAGAGGAAAGAAGGGAAGAGCTTTTAAGAGAGCTTTCTTCTCTTATTTCAAAAACGGAATATCTTGTTTTGGTTCTTCTGAAAATATCAAAGCTTGATGCAGGAACGGTGCAGTTTGAAAAGAAAGAAACAGATTTAAGAGCTCTCATACAAAGATCTGCAGAGCCGCTTCTTATTCCGATGGATATTAAAAATCAACGGCTCAGTATATATGCCGATAATATTTCCTTTGAATGTGACCTGAGCTGGTGTCTTGAGGCCTTCGGCAACATATTGAAAAACTGTATGGAGCATACACCCGAAAACGGTGAGATAACGGTGAGAGCCGAGGATACCCCCATTTTCACTGAGATCGTTATATCCGATACAGGCAGCGGTATTGATGAAGAGGACCTGCCTCATATCTTTGACCGCTTTTATAAAGGCAAAAACGCATCGAAAGAAAGCTTCGGTGTAGGTCTTAATCTTGCAAAAATGATCATTGCGGGACATAACGGAACAATAAAGGCAGAAAACGCTCAGTCAGGCGGTGCAAAATTCACGGTAAGATTTTATAAGCAGGTTGTGTGACATTTTTGTAATAATAAAGTCACCGCAGTGTAATTTTACATTGCTACAATGAAGCTGAAATAAAGAAAAGGAGAGATTCAATATGGATATTCTGAAAATTGAAAACCTTTCAAAAATTTACGGCGAGGGTGAAAATCAGGTCAAGGCTCTCGACAATGTCAGCTTCACTGTACCAAAGGGACAGTTTGTTGCAATTATCGGTCCGTCGGGCTCAGGTAAAAGCACACTTTTACACATTTTAGGCGGTGTTGACAGACCTACCGGCGGAAAGGTTTATCTTGACGGGCAGGATGTATACGCTCAGAACGAGGATCAGCTTGCCATCTTCCGCCGCAGACAGGTAGGACTTATTTATCAGTTCTATAATCTTATTCCCGTTCTCAATGTAACGGAAAATATTACCTTGCCCGTGCTTATGGACGGAAAAAAGGTTGATAAAAAATACCTTGAGGAGCTCATCGGACTTCTTTCTCTGAACGGCAGAGAAAAGCATCTTCCCAATGAGCTTTCAGGCGGTCAGCAGCAGAGAGTTTCTATCGGCAGAGCACTTATCAATAATCCTGCCGTTATGCTTGCCGATGAGCCGACAGGTAACCTTGACTCAAAAAACAGCCACGAGATCGTAGAGCTTCTAAAACTCTCTAATAAGAAATACGGTCAGACACTCATAATTATCACTCACGATGACTCAATTGCTTTGCAGGCAGACAGGATCATTACCATAAATGACGGTAAGATCGAGAGTGACCGACTTCTTCAGAAGTGAGGTGGCTGTAATGAATATCTTTAAACAGTTTACTCTCAGGTCGCTTAAAGAGAATAAAACGAGAACAGTTGTCACTATAATCGGCATCATTCTTTCAGTCGCAATGTTCACTGCAACGATCGAGGCCTTTGTTACGGTACAGAACTATCTTGTAGACTATGCCGAAATGTATAACGGCAAATATCATGTAGGCTTTTATGATGTCGAATATAATGATATTTCAAAAATAACCGAGGATGAAAGAGTTGAAAAATATACCTATATTCAGGAAATAGGCTATGCCGAAATCGGTTCGGAAAACGAATACAAGCCGTATCTGTATATCGCGGGTATCCCTACGGATTTTACGGATATTATGCCAATACATCTGACAGAGGGCAGAATGCCCGAGAACAGCAATGAGCTGGTTGTGCCCGACCATCTTTATTCCAACGGCGCAGTAATGCTTACTCTCGGGCAGGAGATCACTCTCGGTGTCGGACAAAGACAGTGGTCTGAGCTTGTGAACATTACGGAGGAAGAATATAAAAAGCTCGACGGTGACTCATGGGCAAAGCTTACTCAGGAATATCCGTTCAGAAATCACGAGGGCGAAGAAGCCACAGAGCAGCTTGTTAATATAAAAGAGAAAACATATACCGTTGTAGGCTTTTGTGTAAGACCTGAGGAAAGCACAGTTGAGCCGAGATCAGCACCCGGATATACGGCATATACCGTAAATGAAGCAGGAAATACACGCACCTCCTCTGTTTTCACGGTAATTTCCGTGCCTGCGGATTACAGCCGCTTCAATCTTGATATGGTAAAAAAGCTTGAAGTCAATTCCTGCATAAACTATGACCTTCTGATGTATAGCTTCAAAAGCCTTGATTCGGCATTTCCGTTTCTTGTTGTCGGCTTGCTTTCTTTTCTGATCGGACTCATCGTTTTCGGCTCGGTTTCGCTTATTTATAATTCATTCTCAATTTCCGTAAGCGAGAGAAAAAGGCAATTCGGTATTCTGAAAAGCATAGGCGCGACAAAAAAGCAGATAAGAAAAACTGTTTTTTATGAGGCTTCAATGCTTTGTGCGGCAGGCATTCCCATAGGTCTTATTTCAGGATGTGCGGGTATTTCGGTGACCTTTTATTTCCTGAGTGATACTATCTCGACCTTCCTCTCAGATCTCACCGACCTCAGAATGCGTTTTGTATTTTCGCCGTTAGCGATAATTGCCGCCAGTGTGATCAGTTTTGTTACTGTTATTATTTCGGCATACATTCCCGCAAGAAAGGCAATAAAAGCTGATCCGATAGCTTCTGTAAGACAGTCGGATGAGATCAGAATAAAACGCCGCAGTGTTAAGGTGTCTTTGCTTACTCAGAGACTGTTCGGCTTTGAAGCAACACTCTCATCCAAGAATTTTAAGAGAAATAAGCGAAAATACCGTTCTACAGTTTTTTCACTGTTTGTTTCTGTCGTCCTGTTTATTTCCGCGTCTTCACTTGCTGCTTATTTCACGGATATCGTTGAGGCCGAAAGTAATGACATGAATTACGATGTCAAGGTCGATATAATGAATTTCTCATATCTTGATATTGCAGGAGATGCACAAATAAGCGATGAACTGTTAAATAAGCTTTATAACGGCGTGAAGGAAATTGAGGATATTGAAAAGATCACCTTCAAGCAGGAGATAACCGAAAACTATGATATTGAAAGGGATCTGGTTTCTGCGGAATTTTGTGATATGCTTGATAAGGAATATGACATAAGCGCTGAGGAGCAGTCTCTGATAAACGGCGGCTTTACCTATAACATTATAGATGACGCATCCTTCAGGAGGCTTCTTGAGGAAAACGGTCTTGACGAAAAGGATTATTTCAATAAGAATGCTCCGAAGGCTCTCGTTTATGATAAAAGCACTCATATCTTTCAGACAGGTGAGGAGGAGAGAATATATATCGTCTCCTTCCTCGATGAGAAAAAGCTTCCCGTAACAATTAAGACAACTCTGATCCTCCCGTCATTTACCGAAAACGGAAAAACCTATTACTATTTCGGTCAGACGGAAGAAATAAACGGTGTGATGCATTATGTTTATGATATTGCCCGTGACGAGGGAGAGGAAATTGACGGTTCGACAAAGCGTTATCTTACAACTGAGGAGGCTGTCAGCCATCCCGTGATCTCAATCGGTGCCGCACTTAATAAAAAGCCTTATTTTGTTCTCAGCGGTGTGAATCTTATATATCCTGAGGCTGTTAAAGAAGCTGTGCTTACGGATGTTCCCGCAAGCTCCGATATCTATATTGTGACCCCCGAACACAAAAGGGTGGCGGAGGATATCGAAAGGCTGAAAAGAGATATAGCAGGTCCTGCAAATAATATAAGCATAACGGATTATGCCGCAGGAATTGAAAAAACAAGAGCTCTTGTGACGATTGCAAAGGTATTGGCATTCGGTTTTATCGTGCTTATTTCTCTGATAGCCGCAGCTAATGTTTTCAATACCATCTCCACTAATATATCACTTCGCAGAAGAGAATTTGCAACCCTGAGGTCTGTCGGACTTACTCGAAAGGGTATGATAAAAATGATGACCTTTGAATCTGTATTTTACGGTATAAAGAGTCTTTTATTCTCACTTCCGGTGTCCTTCGTTATGACTTATCTTGTGTACCTTATCGCTTCTGACAGCGGTTACAATATGGAATTCTATGTTCCCTGGGATAAGTTTATCATAGCCATCGCAAGTGTGTTTATAATTGTGGTGCTTAGTATGGTATATTCTGTCAGAAAGGTAAGCAAAGAAAATACGGTTGAAGCACTAAGAAACGAGAATGTATAAAGTAGACCCCGCAGGCTGAAAAAGTCTGCGGGGTGTTTACTTAAGCTGTATTTTTTGTCAGGTCCTGTCCGATAATACCTTATTCATAATAATATCGGTTTTCTCTGTGGGTATATCTTCTCTTATAAGCGCAGAAAAGCAAAGACAGACGCTAAAGGACGGATGCTTTTCAAGAAATCTGTCATAAAAGCCTGCTCCGTGACCGAGTCTTCTTCCGTCAGGGCAGGCGCAAAGGCAGGGTACGACGGTAATATCGGCACCTTCTCGGAGAATTACCGTGCTGTCATTTATTACGGGCTCAGTAAGTCCCATATATCCCTTTGAAAAGAGAGTTTTTTCCGTGATTTTTACTGCAAGCATTTCACCTTTGGCTATGCATTTAGGAACATAAACCTCCTTTTTGTCCCTGAGTGCCTGCTGTATTATTCTCCTTGTGTCGGGCTCATTCGGAGAGGATATATAAACAAAAATGCTTTCAGCTTCCTTATATTCGCTGAATTTCAGAAAGGCATCTGCAATTTCTGCCGATGCCTCTTTTATATATTCCTCAGAAAGAGAATTCTGTATTGATTTTATTTCCCCACGAAGCTGCTGCTTATCCGTTTTTATCACCCCGAAGTTTTTCAGAAGATCATATTTTTGGAATCGAATAATCTGATATAGTATTGAACATAAGTATTATTCCGATAAGCATTATCACAATGACACCGAGCTCTGTAAATATTGAGGTCAGAGCACTTCCTGTAAGTCCGATAACATTTACGGCAATAATGCTCAGAATGACACCGACAAAGGCGGATAGAATATGAAAAGGTCTGAAGCTATGGTTTTTTTTCATTATAACACCTTGACAGAGGAAAGTAAAGAGGATTCGGGCAAAGCTGTCAGCTCTGTTTGTAGTTTGATGCAGTGTTATTTTATTTCGATGAGCAAGGTGCTTCCGAGATCAGCGTTGAAGAAAGAAAAGCTGAATCTGCCCTCATCATAAAATGAGGTGCTTTCGGAAAAAAGCATTCCTTTATCATAAAGTCCCGTTTGCTCAAGGCTTTCTTTCTTGTCTATATCAAAGGTGAATGAGGCTGTAAGCGCCTCGCAAAGACTTATAAACTCCTGCGCCGTTTCCCCTTTTTCATCGTTTATCACACTTACGGATGCCTTTTCTATGTATTTGCTGTCAGCATTTTCTGCGGCTGTCAGAATAAGCTTATCCTCATTTTCGTGCTTTATAAATAAAAACCATTCGCCGTCGGAAAAGAAGGCATCGCTCATATGAAGCTCATTTGCTGTGCCGTTTTCATTCATTCTTTTTATCAGCTCCGAAAAGCTTATGCGTTTTTCTCTGCTGCAGGAATTAAGCACCGTAAGAAGGGAAAATATCAACAAAACAGACATCGCTTTTTTTAACATATTTAATATAATCTCCCTCGATGAAAATGTTTTTTGAATTTGAGTATTCCATATTTTTATCATATGTATTATAATAACTTAATAGAACTCATAAGGGTGTGAAATTAATGGACGACAAAAGCGGACGCAGTGATTATCCTGATTTTTCAGGTGTTTTTGATATTGATGACAGTATGATCCCCGACAAGATGATAGAAAGAGATCCTGATGCCGTAAAAATACACGAGCCTATACTTACCTCTGATGCGGCAAGCAGATATCTTCCCGACGAGGCAAGAAAGGCAATTGAAAAGGATAAGAAGGAGAAGAAAAAGCAGGAGAAAAGAAAAAACAGAAGGATAAAGACGATAATTGCTTTATCCTCAGTGCTTGCAGTCTTACTTATCTCAATAATAACGGGCATCGTGCTTACGGATATGAAGACGCCTGAGGTGTCGACTCAAAAGCCTGTTATTGAAACGATATCAAGATACCATACGGGAAATGCTGTTACCGTAAAAGAGGGAAGCTCCCTTTTTGCTGTTTTTATTGATAATGATTATGATGTGCATTATATTGAAAAAGGGCAGACGGTTGAGCTTAAAACTGCAGAGGGTATTATTGCAGGCGGTACAGTGACTGATATAAAGGAGCTTTCTGCCGACAGTGTTATTATAGAAAAATATCATCCCATGCTTACCTCTCAGAAGCCGTCGACCTCTGTTTATGCAGTGTATATTTCTGTTGCCGAGGATGCTCTTTTCTCTTCTGAGGGTATAGCCTTGGAGGCAAAGGTGCTTACAAAGACAGCCTTTGATGCAATGACTCTTCCTTCCTCTGCTGTAGTGATGAACGGCAATAAGCATTATGTCTATGTGTATTCCTCCTTCAGACATATGCTTACAATGAAGGAGGTTAATGTAGGCATTACCGTTGACGGAAAAACAGAGATAATAAGAGGAATAAAAAAGTCAGACCGGATCGCTGTCTCATTTTCCTGCCCTGTTGAGCAGCTTTATGACGGGATCAGAGTGAAAACAAAATAGGAAGTAAAATAATGAAGAATATTTATCTTGTGCAGGCGAATGCCGTATACGGGGATAAGGTGAAAAGTACATATATTCCATATGCCATAGGCTGTCTTGCAGCATTTGCCTTCAGTGATGAGAGAATAAAAAAAGAGTATTCTCTCGGTAAATTCATATATACAAGGACAGATATCGAAAAAGCGGCCAAGGCTATGGAAAGCCCGTATCTTATAGGCTTTTCCTCAAGCATATGGAACAATGAATACAATAAGGCTCTTGCAAAAAAATGTAAGGAGCTTTACCCCGATTGCATTATTGTTTTCGGCGGTCATCAGGTGCCTCCCGACGGTGAAAAGGCATTTGAGGAATATAAAGATGCCGATATTATAATTCACGGCGGCGGCGAAGAGGCCTTCAGGGATATACTTCTTTGTCTTTCTCAGGGGAAAGACTTGGGAGAGATAAATAATATTTCGGTAAGGCTTGCAGACGGCAGTGTAATTAACGGAGAAAAAAAGAATCCCGATACGCCCGATTATCCCTCTCCCTATCTTACGGGAATATTTGATCCCATTCTCTCTGACGGGCTTGAGTTTTCGGCAATTATTGAAACAAACAGAGGCTGTCCCAACAGATGTGCCTTCTGCGACTGGGGAATTCTCCGCTCGAAGGTCAGACAGTTTTCCTTGGAAAAGGTGTATAAGGAGCTGCAGTGGCTTTCAGAGCATAAGGTGGAATATGTCTACTGTGCCGATGCAAATTTCGGTCTCTTTGACAGAGACATGGATATTACCGATGAGTTCATACGCCTTAAAAATGAGACGGGCTATCCCTCAAAGCTTAAGGTAAATTTCACAAAGAACAGATGTGATTTTGTCGGAGAAATAAGCCGTAAGCTGAGCGAAAACGGTATGGGAAAGTCCCAGACTCTGTCATTTCAGAGCGTTGACGAAAAGGTACTTACCGCTATCGGAAGAAAAAATATCGATCTCAGCTATTTCAGACAGCTTCTTGTTATGTACGCAAAGGCCGGCATACCCACATATTCGGAGCTGATTCTCGGACTCCCGGAGGAGACCTATGAAAGCTTTATATCGGGCATCTGCACTCTTATTGAAAACGGACAGCATAAATCCATAAATGTCTACCCCTGTGAGCTGCTTCCAAATTCACAGCTCGGCTCCGGGGAATTTGTCGAAAAATATAAAATATCCACCGCAAGGCTTCCTTTTTTGCAGTTCCACTGCGAAAAAACTACGGGGGATATAACCGAATATTCAAATCTTATTACATCTACCTCAACAATGAGCCGCGAGGAATGGGTGGATTCCTATTTCTTTGCAACTCTTATACAGAGCTTTCACTGTCTTGATATAATAAGAGAGACTGCAATTTATCTGAGATATACCCGCGGTATCGAATTTATCGATTTTTATGCGGGACTTCGTGATTTTTCTCTTTCCCGTAAGGGCTCTTATCTAAGTAATGTTTTTTCTTCTATGAGAGAGCATCTTGATAAGGTATCTCTTTCTGAGAGCTCCATCGGCATCTATGACAGCCGTTTCGGAAAAATATCCTATGAGCCTGATGAAAATATGTTCTTAAGTGCCGTATATGACAGCAATGCCCTTTATTCGCAGCTTCTGGAATATATCTGTACGCTTACGGACAGAGATACTGCAGAAATGCTGATTTCTTATCAGAAGGCAATACTTAATCTTCCTCAGAAGGAGGACTTTTCTGAGGAATTTCCCGTAGATCTTCCCGCCTTTTTCAGTGCCTTTGAAAAAGGGGAGAGCATTGAACCCGCAAAGAAGAATACACTTATAAGCTTTCATTCGCCCCATAAGGCACCGTCCTGGGAGGAATATGCCAGAGAATGTGTCTGGTACGGCAGGCGTAATGAAGGTATGCATATGAGAGCAGTATCCGAAAAATAAACGGTGGAGATGATTTTATGAAAAAGATTATTGTCGCAGGCGCAGGTCACGGCGGACTTTCCGCTGCTGCAATTCTTGCCCAAAAAGGCTTTGATGTAACGGTTTATGAAAAACAGACAAGAGATACCATAGGCCACGACTGGCACGATGCTATGGATATCCCTGCCTTTAAGTTTGCGGATATTCCCGTTCCTCCCGAAGAGCTTTTTAAACGCGGGCTTCATATGTGCTATATGAATCCGAAAAAGACGGTAAAGCTTGTTATGGACGGCGGCCCCGGTGTGGCACAGTCAGACTGCATCTCAATTGACAGAAAAATACTCATAAATTATCTTATAGACCACTGTCTTTCGCAGGGGGTGAAATTTGTTTTCGGTGTTGAGATCATAAGCGTTCTCACTGAAAACGGCACCGTTACGGGCATAAAAATATCCGACAACGGTGAAGAAAAGTGTATCACGGGTGATATGGTCATTGATGCCGCAGGAATGACCTCTCCCGTAAGAAGAAGCCTTCCCGAGGAGCTCGGTATCGAAAAGGAGATTCCCGAGGAGGATACCTTTGAGATATACCGTGCCTATTATGAAAATACGGAAAAATTCATTACCGATCCCAATTATACGGTATTCTTTTATAATTGCGGAAAGCCCGGTATCGACTGGGTAATAACCGAGGAGGATCATATAGATGTCCTTATCGGAAAATTCGGTCGGATAAGCGATGAAGAGATCGAAAGCTCCCTTAAGGATATAAGGGAAAATTATCCGGGAATGGGCGAAAAGCCAATAAGAGGCGGTAATACGGCAAGAATACCTCTTACAAAGATGCTGCCGCTTCTGGTATCTGACAGATATGCTCTTGTCGGCGATAGCGCGGGAATGACAGTGCCCCTTAACGGCTCGGGAATAGACCTTTCCCTTCAGGCAGGAAAGCTTCTTGCCTGTGCGGTGGAGGCTGCCTCAAAAAACGGCTTCGGAAAAGAGGAGCTGTGGCAGTATCAGTACAGATATTATACTCTTTTCGGAAAAAATCTTGTGGCAATAAGCGTATTCCGCCGTTTTCTCGGAGCAGTTACCGAGGATGATATCAATTTCTTCCTCGAAAAGGGACTTCTCAGCGAAAAGGAGATAGGAATGGCAGGCGGTATATCGGGAATAACCCCCGCGTATGTGATTCAGAAGCTGATAGCCGCACTTCCCAAGGCAAAGCTTCTGCCGGAGCTTCTGAAAACCGTAAAAAATATGCCCTTACTGCCCGTGGTGAACAGCACTATGCCCTCAGTCTGGGACGAAAGACAGGTTTCAAAATGGGTGTCGCTTTATAAAGAATTATAATTTATATTAATATTAAATCTTGCAATTGACAGATTATTATGATAAAATAATTCTGTATATATATGCTCCATAGGAGGTAAGATAATGAGAAACAAATTCATATATGTGTTTTTCGTTGCAGCGGCATTGCTCTGCTGTTTCATATTCTCTGCTTCTGCAGGGTTTGATACCGATTCACTTGATGCCGAATCGGTGCTTGAAATTGAAAAGGTAGAGTCTCTTGACGAATGCTTTGCAACGGGTGACACGGACGACAGCGGAAGCATCGATTCTGCCGATGCAAGATTTATTCTCAGAGTTGCCGTAAATCTTGAAAAAATTGACACATCCGCTTTTATGAAGGCTGATGTTGACGGTGACGGAGAGATAACTGCAGCCGACGCAAGAACGGCTCTTCGTATGGCAGTAGGTCTTGAAGTTATCCCCGAGCACGATATCGAGGAGATCGTTATCAGTAAGCCCACCTGCCATTCAAACGGACTTAGTGTAAAGATCTGTAAGACCTGTATGAAGGTCTATGCTATCTATGAGCCCTCAATGTCAGAGGATTATCACATTGCAGGCAGCATAGAGGTGGTTCTTCCCACCTGTGTGGACAAGGGCTACTATCAGAGAAAATGTACCGTATGCGAAGAGGTTATAATCTACCGTGAATCAGAGCCTACAGGTATTCATATCTACGGTGATTGGACATATCCCGAGGGAAACAGCTGTGAAAAGGCTTCTCCCATGGAAAGAGAATGTACGGTATGCGGTCATATAAACAAAAAGATAGATGCTGCAGGCCATCATTATGAATGGATAGTTACTCAGAAGGTAAGCTGTAATGTGGAAGGCATCGAGGTCTACAAGTGTAAGGACTGCGGACTCAAGGGCACTCCCTCAAACGGCGGAAAGGCTGAGATCATAACAAAGGCATGGAAGCATATCTTCGATGAGGATTATTCCGTTATTACTCCGGCTACCTGCACCGAGGACGGTGTCAAGGGAAGAATCTGCGGCTTATGCGGTGAGGCTGAAGAGGAGCTTGCAATTCCTGCAACAGGCCACGATTGGGACAATGCCATAATAGAAACGGTAAATGCAGCAAACTGCTGTGACGAAGGACTTGAAAAGGTCATCTGCCCCGTTTGCCGTGAATATGAAGAGAGAATAATTCCCGTTACCGAGCACGATGTAGAGGGCGAATGGAATGTAGTTGCAGAAGCCACATGTACTGTTGACGGTATTAAGACAGCTTACTGTAATTACTGCAGAAAGAATGTTGAGGTTGCAATTCCCGCTACAGGACACACCGTAGAATGGTCAAATCTCAAGCCTGCATCCTGCACGGAAAACGGTATCAAAATCGGTAACTGCTCCGTATGCGGAGAGACTGATATCACAGAAGAAACTGACAAGCTTCCCCATGAATTCAATTACAGCAGAATCGTCTGGAAAAATGATGCAGAAAATCCTGCTCCCTGCGAAGGCATCTGGGAAGGCTACTATAAGTGTAAGAACTGTGATGAAAAGGAATATAAGGAGTTTGCTCAGGTTGCCTGCTCAAGCAAGCAGGGTGACAGCGTTCTCACAAGAGAGGTAAGTCCTGCAAGCTGTGTTTCTCCCAGAATGGTAGAGGAGTACTGTCAGTACTGTAAAAAGACTATAGGCTCTGCTAAGGCTGAGGGCTCTGCAATTCCTCATAATTATGAAGGACAGCAGTGGGTAACAACTCTTGAGCCTACCTGTACCGAAAAGGGAAGCAGAGAAAAGAGCTGTGCATATAACTGCGGTCACGCAATGAAGGAAGAGATCGCAGCAACAGGTCACAGCTACGGCGAAGCAGTAACAGTGCTTGATCCCACCTGTACCGCAGAAGGCAAGAAGGAAAGCGTCTGCTCCGTCTGCGACGATGTCAAGACAGAGGCAATTCCCGCTAACGGACATACAAAGGGTGCATACATTGAGACCACAGCGGCTACTTGCTCATCAAAGGGTATTGAAGAGGCAAGATGTACAGTCTGCAACACTCTTCTCGATACAAGAGAGACTGAAATGACTGCACATACTCCCAAGACGGTCATCATCGCTGATACGGGTGAGCTTGTAGATAACAACTATGTTGTTAAGTGCAAGGTTGTATGTGAAGTCTGTGATGCTACCATCAGTGAGGAAAGCACATTCGATAAGATATTTGTAAACAGCGAAGAGACACTTACCGTTGAATTCTCCGAATTACCTGCTGATCTTAAGTCCGGTGATAAGGTTGAATTTACAGTGACAGGCGCTCCCGAAAATTCAGAGCTTCTTGTTTCAGTAAGCTATCTTAAGTATTACAATGATATTCTGACTTCCGACAACGGAACTTACAGCTTTGAGGTTCCCGAAGGACTCGGAGACGCAGACAGCATTATTATTCAGATTCAGATAGTAAACGCATAAAAAACTAAGCATCCGCAGATGAAAATCTGCGGATGCATTTTTTTGCATTATAGGAAATTCCTTCATATAACGCAAAAGATTATAGGTTCTTCACGGAAAGTTGGGGAATGATGTCGGCACGGGAGTGCCGGGGAAAAAGTTTTGCTTGAGCTTTTTCAAAAGCTCACGGTGTCAAGAGGCAGAGCCTCTTGTCGCACTCCGCAGAGTGCGAAATCTCTTATGCTTCCAATAGCG
>JAFSGH010000015.1 GCA_017440965.1 Clostridia bacterium
CGGAAAGTTGGGGAATGATGTCGGCACGGGAGTGCCGGGGAAAAAGTTTTGCTTGAGCTTTTTCAAAAGCTCACGGTGTCAAGAGGCAGAGCCTCTTGTCGCACTCCGCAGAGTGCGAAATCTCTTATGCTTCCAATAGCGCAGGAGGGAAGAAAAACAGTCCGATGGACTGTTTTTCGTTGGGAACCCTCGCCGGGGGTTCCCAAGTGCGAAGCACAAAATGATTAAAGTGAGTAATATGATTCCCCAACTTTCCGTGAAGAGGGGAAAAGAAGCTTAAGCTCCAAGTATAAAAGAAATGGTTTTTAATACTTATTTTTTCTTTCTCAGCTTTGCAAAAAAATCTGAGAGTGCTTCGGCACATTCGTTTTCCATATGACCGCCTTCTGCATCAGGCTTGTGGTTATAGGGGAGATCAAAAAGACTTACAAGGCTTCTAACGGAGCCTGCCTTTTTATCATTAGCACCGAAATATACCTTTTCTATTCTTGAATTGATGATAGCACCTGCACACATAGGGCAGGGCTCAAGGGTGACATAAAGCTCGCATTGGGGGAGTCGCCAGCCGCCGAGCTTTTTGCAGGCATTGTTTATTGCCTCTATCTCTGCGTGGCACAGAGCATTTTTTTCAGCCTCACGGCGGTTTTGTCCCGTTGCAATGATCTCACCGTTTCTGACGATCACCGCACCGACGGGTACCTCGCCCTCCTCAGCCGCTTTTTTTGCAAGCTCCAGTGCCTGCTCCATAAAGAACTGATTATAAGAGCTCATCTGCACGCTTTAATGTGTTAAGACCGCATTTTACGCCTGTCCTTGCATCTTCCATTCCCTCAAATTCAACAGTGATATAGCCGTTATATCCTGCGTTTTTGAGTATTCTCAGGCACTGAATAACGGGAACCTCACCGTGGCCGATGATAGCACCTCTCAGGAAGTTTCCGCCTCTTGTCATAAAGAAGCCGTCAGAGGGAACAAAGGAATTTCCCTTTTTCAGATGAAAATCCTTTGCGTGAACATGAAAAGCATAGGGAGCGACATTGCCGACAGCAACAGCGGGATCCTCATCAGCACACATAAAGTTTCCGATATCCACCAATGCACCGAAGTTTTCATCAGCAACGCCGTTAATTATTGCCGTAACACGCTCCGAGTCCTGAGCGAAAAAGCCGTGGTTTTCGATGCAGGTCTTAATGCCCTTTGTCTTTGCGTATTCTGTTACAGCCTTATAGCCTGAAACGATAACAGGAAGTGCGTTATTGAAGCCGAGTCCCTTTTTCTGATCCTCATTACGGTATCCGCCCGAAGCATCATGACGCATAACGGGTGCCCCGAGAGCGGCACATACATCGACCTCATATCTGAGTCTTTCGATCTCCTTTTCGGTATCATAAAGAAGATTTGCACCTATACAGTAGGCAACTATCTCGATCTCGTGCTTTTCGGTTTCAGCTCTGAGAGAAGCGGCATATTCTAATTTATCCGCCCCCTCAGGGGTATGTATCTCTGCGAATTCAATACCGTCAAAGCCCATCTCCTTTGCAAGACCGATAAGCTGTATCTCGGTATATTCGCCTGATGAGACAAGCTTTGAATAGCTGTAGGAACTTACTGAATATTTCATTGTGTAACTCCTTTCGTGAAGAGCAATGTGTATTTTGTATTATCATAGAAGAGCCCGGGGGAGACCTTTATATAGTATTTTCCCTTGGGAAGCTCTTTATAGACGACCTTTGTTATTTCCTCATCAGAGGAAATGCTTACCTGAGGCTTGTCCCCGTCTGTGGGGATAATTCCGCTTTCGTTTGCATCATAGAGACTGAATTCAAAGATATAACGGCTGTAATCCAGTACCGCGTGAGAGAAGGTGATCTCAATATCCGTTTTTTCGGTAATATCGAATGTATAATAATCAAAATCGTAATCAGTGCCGCAATCTGCAATAAGACCGTTAACAGGGATATCAGCCGTGATCATATCGGCCTTGCTGAAGGAGTTATTTGATTCGCTCTCCCAGCTGTCGCTTTCTGTATAAGTGACAGAAAGCTTATACTGAGCGGTATTGTGATAAAAGCTTTCACTGTCAATGAGTATATAGTATGTGCCGCCGCCGAGACCTATCTCAGGTGAGCCTACCGATTCATTGCCCCAGAGAGATCTGCCCGTGAAGAGTCTTTCTCCCTTTTCGTTCATTAATACTATGTTCCAGCCGTTTTTGGTGTTACCTTCTTCAATGGACGGGTGACTGAAATCAATTTTGATGCTTCCCGTCTTTTTGACGATTATTTTGTAATGATCTCTGTCAAGACCGCCTATGCGGGAGTTAAGAATACCCGAAACAGAGGAATTGAGACCGATGATATCAGCCCCTGCCTCAGTACCGTTTGGCTCTGTTTCAAACAGATCGCTGTAGCTTCTTTCAATTTCAAGAGTATATGTTATGTCTGTGTAGACAACATTTTTTATAAGCACATAATAATTGCCGGCAGCAAGACCTGCTCTTTCTGTTTTCTTTGCTGAATCTGAGAAAAGGGAATTGAAGGATATTATTTCAGTGCCGTTTTCGGCAAAAAGCACTACCTGCCAACAAACGGATGCTTTGTCCTTTACTGTCGGATGAACGAATGAAAAATCAATATATCCGTCCTCGGGCATACGGAACATATAGAAATCCTGATCCTGCTTATTGTCAAACATCGATGCACTTCCCGATACCTCTATGCTGTTATAAAGCTCGGTGTATCTGAAAATATTATCGTTACATTCTATTTCAAAGTCTGCTCTGTTGTCTATAACAGCATCTATCTGGTATTCCTTGTCTGTGAATGCCGCTCCCTTTGATACACTGAGACGGTAATTTCCCGCATCAAGTCCCAGCTCAAGGGACTTTTCGGTGCCGCCTGCAGTTTTTGAATTGTGAATGTGAAGAAGTCTGTATCCCTTTTCACCGTCAACGCCGTTTAAGAAGTACTCGCCGTATACCGATATCCTCCATCCCTTTGCACCGTCAAGCTCTCCGTGGGCAAAGCTGAAGGAGAAAACGGATCTTTTTTCAAGTGTAAATTCATAGGTATTTACCGATTCAGCGGATAAAAGAGAGCCGATGTTGGGAGAGAGAAGCTGAAGAGGTTTTGTAACCTCAATTGCAGTTTCGGGAAGATAGGATTCCGATAAGAGCATGGGCATAACAAGTGCTTCTTCCTTAAGAAGCTCCTCAACGGGAAGTATCTCGGGCTCAAGGGAGTCTGTCGTGCTGCATTCAGGTCTTTCAAGAGCCTCTGTTGCAGCTTCTGCTGTATTTTCGTCTGTATTCCCGGATATGCTTTCAGCGGTGTCATCAGCCATATATTCAAAGCTGTTTTCTTCTGTCGGCTGATTCTCTGAGACTGAAGAATCGGGAATATAAGAGGGAATTTTTTCCGTGAAATTTTCCTCTGAATGCTTTTCCTCGGAAGAAGCTGCCTCATTTTCCATTTTCCCAGAAAAATCATCCGAAGGCTCTTCTTTTGTGAAATTCTCTGAAAAAGACTGCTCAGAGCTGTCATATGAAACTGCTTCACTGTTTTCCTTTGAGGGCATGGATGTACTGAAAACAGGGGATAAATGCGAAATCCCGACAAAAGGAAGCAGGGCAACCGCCGAAAGAACAGTTACCGTGATAATAAATGCTATTGTACCTTTCATCTGTTTCATGTTTGCACTCCCGTTATCTTTACAGAAAGCTTCTTCTGTTATTTCACATTTTAGCATAATATATAAAACTTATCAAGGACAAAGCCTAAAAAAGTCAAGTAAATGATTGACAACCTGTCTGTATTTTGGTAAAATAACCTCTGTTACGGAAGTAAAAAAACCGCTCCCGCCAACAAAAGTCAATATCAGCCTCCTTAGTTAAATGGATATAATAAATCCCTCCTAAGGGTAATTCAAACCAAATACTTTTTTACGAAAAGTGTTTGATTGTTAACAACAAAAACTAAATATACCCTCTTAGTTCAACGGATAGAATAAGGTCCTCCTAAGCGGCAGCTCGTTCGTTTCCTGGAGGGGCGGAAAATTGAATAATTTTTGTATATGTCCCGGTAGCTCAGTAGGATAGAGCGGTCGCCTCCTAAGCGACAGGCCGTTGGTTCGACTCCAATCCGGGATGCCAAA
>JAFSGH010000037.1 GCA_017440965.1 Clostridia bacterium
AAGCAGCACCCGGTGAAGCACCGAGACCCTTACCTGCCGGAGTTGCAGCCTTGAGTGCCTTAGCATCGAACTGCGGGTGCAAAAGTGTATCGAGGTTTCTGGGGTCGATCATGGCAACAGCCTGCTTCTTGTCGATCATGCCTTCCTCAACGAGGTCGCAAGCGATCTTAAGAGCAGCCTTAGCGGTACGCTTACCGTTACGGGTCTGGAGCATATAGAGCTTACCGTCTTCAACAGTAAATTCCATATCCTGCATATCTCTGTAGTGATCTTCAAGAATTGCACAAACTTTATTGAATTCCTCGAAAGCTTCGGGGAACTTTTCAGCCATTTCTGCGATGGGCATGGGAGTACGAACACCTGCAACAACGTCTTCACCCTGTGCATTTGTAAGGAACTCACCCATAAGGCCCTTTTCGCCTGTAGCGGGGTCACGAGTGAAAGCAACACCTGTACCGCAGTTGTCACCCATGTTACCGAATGCCATAGCCTGAACGTTAACTGCTGTACCCCAGGAATAAGGAATATCGTTGTCTCTTCTGTAAACGTTTGCACGGGGGTTGTCCCATGAACGGAAAACAGCTTCAACAGCACCCATAAGCTGCTCTTTGGGATCGGAGGGGAAATCCTTACCGATCTTGGACTTGTACTCAGCCTTGAACTGGCTTGCAAGCTCCTTAAGGTCGTCAGCTGTAAGGTCAACGTCCTGAGTAACGCCCTTTTCTTCCTTCATCTTATCGATGAGCTCTTCAAAGTACTTCTTACCGACTTCCATAACAACGTCGGAGTACATCTGAATAAATCTTCTGTAGCAGTCATAAGCCCAACGAGCATTGCCGGACTTAGCAGCCATAACTTCAACAACTTCTTCGTTAAGACCGAGGTTGAGGATCGTATCCATCATACCGGGCATGGAAGCACGTGCGCCGGAACGAACAGAAACAAGAAGGGGCTTTTCAAGATCGCCGAACTTCTTACCTGTGATCTCTTCCATCTTAACGATGTATTCCATAATTTCAGCCTGGATCTCATCATTGATCTTGCGGCCGTCCTCATAGTACTGTGTGCAAGCTTCTGTTGTGATTGTGAAGCCCTGGGGAACGGGGAGACCGATCTTAGTCATTTCAGCAAGGTTAGCACCCTTACCGCCGAGAAGCTCGCGCATTGAAGCGTCGCCTTCTCTGAACAAATAAACGAATTTTTTGCTCATTTTTATTCCTCCAAATTTTTTTATGCGAAAAGCTTTTGTGCTTCCGCTAATTTACTTTTTTATCTCAAACGGCTTAAAGCCGGTCAAGGCATGATTAACCTTACATATTATATCAAAGGCAAGAGGTCTTTGCAAGTCAATTTTTTGATAAATTGACGGAAAATGTAAAGTTTTTTTTGTACAAACTGATATAAAAGACTGTATTCTCCTTTTTTCCCAAAAAAAGAAAAGCGGTACCCCCCTGACGGAAATACCGCATACTCCTTATTATCTGATTCCGAAGAACCACTTCATCCAGTCAAGGAAGAACTGGAACATATTAAGAAGGAAATCCTTGAGATCTGCAAATGAAGCCTTTTCAAGATTTGCTACATAAATATACAGATCCTCCTGAACATTCTCGATAGTGTATACACCGTTGGCATCAGGCTCGATGATATAACCGTATTCACTGTCAACACCGAGAACAACATCCACCTCATAATGGGTATTTGCCACCTTAAGAACTGTGGTCTGGTCAAAAACATAGCCGTTTACAGGCTCTGCAGTGAACTGAAATGTTCCGCCTGCAACTACATACTCCGAACCTGAAAGGCTTGTGATGGCAAGCTTATTCTGACAGTCGGGAGCGACGCTTACGAAATAAGAATCGGTAAAGCCCTCATCTGCGGCAAAGACTGCAACGCTCATACAGGTAAAAAGAGTTACTGCAGCAAGAACAAGTGCGATTAATTTTTTCATATTGCTCAGATCCTTTCGAATATATGAATACCGATATAATTATAAATTATAATGAGAAGAAAATCAAGTGCAAATTAAGCAGGAGCAGTTTTTTGTCGTAAAAATAATAACTTTGTTTACAAAATATCTATTGACAAAATACTGTCAAAGACATTATTATATCAAAGTATTTATTAATATACATAATTACGGAGGTAATTTCAGATGAAAGCAAAGAAGATTCTCGCATTGGTTCTTACGGCAATTATCGTATTTTCCTGCTCGGCATGTACTACTATCGAGCTTGTAATTCCCGTAGGCAACCTTCCCGCTCAGAATACAAACACAACACCCTCAGTTGAGCAGACGACCGCAGCTCCCGCTCCCGTACAGCCTGAGCAGACAACAGCTGCTCCCGCTCCCCAGGAACAGACAACAGCCGCACAGCAGACTCCCTCTCAGGAGACAACAACAGCAGCTCCCGCTCCTCAGGAGACTACAACTGCTGCTCCCGCTCCCTCAACAGGAGTTCCCTCAACTAAGGCAGAGATAGTAAAGTTCTACTGTGATGCTTACAACAAGCTCGGCACAGCTTCCGCTATCACAAGAACATATGACTACACTTCAAACTACAACAATATCCTTGATATCGACGGCGGTAACTCCACTCTTGCAGGTATCGCAAACAAGCTTATGGGTATGTTCATGGTTGAAAACACAGATCCCCTCGTTGTTGATGTAAATGCTCTTCCTCCCGTAGGAATCAGCAATCTCAACATTGATCCCAATGTTATCGCTGATGCAAAGTGCACTGACAAGGGCGATCATTACGAGGTCATCCTCTATTCAACAGGCACAGCAGAAAACCGCGAGCAGGATTCTCAGCCCGGTACAGGCTCAGTAGGCTCCTTCGGTCCCCTTCTTCGCTCCGAGGATGTTTCCGGTGCAGCCGCAGGCTTCATTGAATTCACAGGACTTCATTCTCTTTATGAAAGAGCTTCCGTTACTGCAAAAATAACAAAGGACGGAAAGATCACAGACCTCAGCTTTGAAACTCCCTGCATCCTTCACTTTGACAGCGTTTCAGCTATCAAGATCATAAATGTAGGCGTATGTGAGATCGGTCTTCTCTTCCAGCAGACATACACAATAGCATACTGATAGCTTCTTATGAGCCTGTCCTTCCGACAGGCTCTTTTTTTGCATCTTCTGAACCAACAAAAGCTCATATCTCCCTGAAAACGGAAACTGAGCCTTTCTTCAAAGCAAGCTGTCTGATACGCGGCTTTTACAAAAAGGCGAGGCAGAATGCCCCTTCCCTCTGTCATGTTTACTGCATGTTTACATTTTCCTGTTGACAAATGACATTTTTTTCGTTTATTATATAGTATGTATGTAAATATACGCTTATAAGACAATTTCGGAGGTATTTTTATGAAAATCAAAAAGCTTCTCGCATTAGTGCTTACTGCAGTGCTCCTTGTGTCCTGCACAGCATGTACAACAGAGATAGTGTTCCACCTTGGCGGAACACCCGCTCAGGGCACAAATACAGACACTGCTCCCGAGCAGGATACAAACGCTCCCGTACAGACTGAGCAGACAACAGCTGCTCCCGCTCCTCAGGAACAGACAACTGCAGCTCCCGCTCCTCAGGAACAGACAACAGCCGCTCAGCAGACTCCCTCTCAGGAGACAACAACAGCAGCTCCCGCTCCTCAGGAGACTACAACTGCTGCTCCCGCTCCTTCAACAGGCGCTCCCTCAACAACAGCTGAGATCGTTGAATACTACAACAAGGCAGCAAACGCAATTAAGACAGACGCAAAGAGCGTTACAAGAAATTACGAGGACTATCAGCACAACGAGGATAAGCTTGTTCTTCCCAGCCTTCTTCAGTCAGCAGGTAAGTCCCTTATCGGCAGCTTCCTTAAGAAGAATGAGACTCCCGAAACATATGAAGGCACAGATGCTATCAAGGCAGGCGTGTACATTGCAGGTGAAAGCTATGTAAGTAAGCTCACCGCAAACGATGTAAAGGATGCTTCCTGCAAGGACAACGGCAGTGAATATGAGATAACCATCGTTGCAAAGACAGAAAAGAATCCCACTTACGGACAGGGCGTTTCCGCAGGCTTCGAGATCATCAAGACCGATGATGTTATGGATGCCGCAGGCTTTATCGTAAAATCCTTTGACACAGAATACTATGATTGCACGATCAAGTGCAAGGTTGATAAGGCAACAGGCCACGTTACATGGATCAACTTCGCAACTCCCATCGTTATGAATGTTGCTTCCTCAATCGGTATCGACGCAACTGTCGGTATGACCTTCATAAAGGACTACACAGTAACATACTGATAAAAAATTTCAAGATCGCAGACAATTCACAGTCTGCGGTCTTTTTTCATTATATAGGAAATTGTCTTCGGCGTACACATAAGCGACCGTTTTCGGTGAGTCTTTCTCCGAGGAAAGCAAAGCTTTTTGTTCGGAGGGACATATAATCTTCGGACATTTTGGAAGGAATTTCCTATAATGCAAAAAATGAGCTGTACGGCAGACCTTTGCCGTACAGCTCAATATATTTGGTTTTATCAGAATATTGTTTTATTGAATACAAATGTGGTTATGCTCTTGGGGGGCAAAGTGTAGCCTGAGCAGAGAAGCTCATCCTCAACGCATTCACAGTTATGCTCACTGTCCGTTACGAAAATTTCCGTATGAGGATATTTTTCAAGGAACTTAACTTCCTTTTCCTGCTCCTCATTATTGACGACCACAAGCACTGTCTTTTTGTCATTGGTGAAGGCTACCTTTGCAAGACCTTCGTCAAGACCTATTTCATCAAATACCTTTACCCGAGTCATTCCCTCTTCAATAAAGGAGGAGAACTGCTTATATGCCCAGTAGCGGTTATACATCTTTATCTCGCCGTTTTCCTCATAAAGCACGCCGTCACCGTTAAAGGCTGTCCAGCTCTGCCAGGACACGGCATTGAGAAGAGTAAGATCCTCTATCATAACATTTGCCATATGAAGACCGCTGTCAATTGTCATTGAGTCGATAGTAAGAGGAAGCTCACACCACTCACTCATTTCAAACCTCTTATCGGGATATCTGTCCTTGAAGGTATTGCCGAAGCTTCTCTTTTCGTCCTTATTGCCGTCAAGCCAGTAGGAATGGCCCGAGAAGGTGTCACAGTAGGAATTCAGTGTTTCATTTTCGAAGAATTTGAAAAGATAGTCATTGTACCACCAGATGACCTGACCTGTTTCTACGCCTGAAAGCTTATAGGGGGTATTTCTTTCCTGCATCTCCTTTGCGAACATTTCAAGGAGCTTTACGGCCTCGTCAGGCTCATAATGACAGCCCTCCTGACCTACCCATTCACCGCCCCAGCCCCACTGAGGCTCATTTATGGGGGAGATATAGGTTACGGGATAGCCCTCTTCAACAAACCAATCGGCAATAGTAAGCACATAATCAACAAATTCATCATAATTTTCCTCGGGAAGATTTGAAGAATACTCCTCAAAGCCGCCGCTGGCGTGTCCCGACTTTGTCATTGAAAAATGCGGACTGTTACAGAAGAGAACGACCTCTTTTGCACCGTATTCTATTGCCTTATCCAGCACTCTTCTTGCATTTGCATCTCTTGTGAAATCATAAATATATTCACCCTGAGCCTCATCATATACATAAAAGCTCTCGGTGCGTCTTGAGGTGTCCCATATTCTTGTATCGGGATTATCCTTTTCACCGCCGCCGATATTATAGCGGACGATATCAAGACCGAGACCTTCACTGTCGGAAAACAGAGCCTTTGCTATAGCATCAGCCTTTGCCTCGGTATCAATAGTCTGAGCCCACCAGCAGGTGGAGGTGCCGAAGCCCTCAAAGGTCTGATACTCTGTAATATCCACCACATCAAGATACTGAGGAGCATCAAGCCCGAACCAGCCTGAAAAGGCAGTAATTATCAAAGCCATAAAATATGCAAGGGATTTAATGATCATAATATGACCTCCGTTTCTACATATAGATATATGATAGCATCACCAAGAAAAAAAATCAACACAGTTATTTCATTTATATTAATAACCTGTATTTTGCTTCTTTTATCCAAAAAGGCTCTTCTCAGAAAAAATCAAGGCACCCTCCGTACAGAGGATGCCTTGGTAAAAGCATATTTATCTTACTACGTAGAATGTCATTCTTTCCTGAATAGTAAAGCCGCCGTGACCTGTGTTGAAGCCGCCGTGGTCGGAGGTGATGATGATGAGCCAGTCCTCAACGGGATAAGTGAGTCTTGATTCAATAGCATCGATCATTTCAGCGCCCTCTGCTTCAGCAAGAGCAAATTCACTTGAATAATCGGGGTTATCAAGATCGAAGCCTGTGCCGTGGCCTGCGTGGTCTGTATGCTCTAAGATAGTGAAGATGAAGTCAGAGCAGTCAAGGCTCTTTATGTCCTTGAGAGTATTATTGACTGTGCCCTCATCGTCGTCAGCATCAGAGAAGGTAACATCAAGTCCCTTTTCCTCGCAGTATGCCTTTTCAAGCTTATAGGTGGAATCATCGCCTACAAAGTGACCGTTCCATGATACATAGAAGGCGGAGTCATCTATGGTCTTTTCCTCAACAAGTGAGGTAAGAAGAGTAAGATGCTCTGTGGACTTTACGATGCCGTTTCCGGTGATACCGTGTGCATCTGCCCATTTACCTGTAAGAATTGATGCCCAGCCGGGAGCGGTGGAGGTATCCTGAGTATTGAATACGGGGTAATTCACGCCGCCGCAATATGCAACATATGCCTTACCGCCTGTGGTGATAAGCTTTGCAACAGCGCCGTCATTCTCACAAAGAGTAAGTGCGTCTGCACGGCATCCGTCATAGCCTATAACGATAGCCTTTTTAACAAGCTTACCTGCAGGAAGCTCAGACTCAAAATGCTCCTTGATAACATTATAGATCTCTGTCTGAGGAACTGCTGTTTCGATGGTATTCTCATAGGGCTCGAAGGCAGCGACATTCTCTTCGTACTTCTGAATTGTGTCAAAATTGTTGAGACCGCCTATAACACCGTACATCATCATAAAGAACGATGCGATAGCTGCGATGACCGAATAAAAAATATTAAGCATAAATATATTCCTTTCTTTTTTGTTTATTCCATATTATAATAGCACTATATCAATTTATTGTCAAAAGGGAATGCACTGTCTTATTTACCGAAAAATAAATATTATTTGTGTACAAGTGCAACAAAAGAAGGTTTTTTCGCGTCTATATATATGAAGGAGGAATTCATATGCAAAGAAAACATATTATACTTACGCTTGTCATTGCGGCAGTCTTTATTATGGGAATAATTCTCGGTTTTATGCTTTTGCCCATAAAGGGTATGGGTATACACACGGGCAAAATACTCAGAAGCACAAACGGCACCTGCTTTCTTATTACGGAGAATTCTCCCGTAAGGCTCACAGACCTTTCCGACGGAAAAGAAAGATTTTCCTCATATAAGGACGGGGATACGGTGCTGATACTTCATAACGGCATAGCTGAATCATACCCTGCTTCAACAGCGGTATATTTTTCAGTAAAACTAAAGAACGGAAGCGCATCCGAAATTCCCGAAGATGTCATAGCCTCACTTAAAGATCTCGGCTGGATAGAAGCAGAAGAGGAGAGCACGGCAGAAAATACCGATATCACAGGCGAAAGAATCAAAAAGGGAAATGAAAACGCAAATTTCAGCCTGATACTTCCCGAGGGCTGGAAATATGAGGATTCAAATACTCTACAGGAGGACTCCTTCGGCATCAGCATATACCGTGAGGACTCCCCCGATGAGACAATAACAATAGGCTTTTACTCCATGTTCGGCGTCTGCGGTACGGGACTTCGCACCGAAAGCATAACTCTTGGCAGCTTCAAGGCTCATAAGGGCATCTATGACGGAAATCCCACCTTTGATTATATAATCTTCGAGGACACTCCGGGCTATTATGTCATTAATAATAACTGCGACGGCGAATGGTGGAAGGAGAATAAAAGCACTGCAATGAGTATCCTTGATTCTGTCGTCATTGCAGATGGCATAATCTTCCGTGAAGAAGCCGTAAGCAAGGCCTCAGAATTTTCCGTCGGCGAATATAAAAGAAAGGTCTCCGAATATGACCATAAGAACGGAATATGGACTATCACATTTATGAAGGAAGAAACCGAACAAGTAGTAAAGCTCAACAAAAAAGGAGAAAAAATATCTTAACTCCCCCGTAAAAAAAACCGACCGCAGGTCCCTCAATTATTCATTATTAATAAGAAAAACCGCTCCCGCCAACAAAAGTCAATATCAGCCTCCTTAGTTAAATGGATATAATAAATCCCTCCTAAGGATTAGTTGTGGGCTCGATTCCCGCAGGGGGGGGGTGCCAGAAGCGGCGAGGCAAGCTCGCCTAAGATAAGAGATAGAAGCGGCGAGGCAAGCTCGCCTAAGATAAGAGATAATAGATAATATTGAATAGATAAAAGAGATTTCTGCGGCTTTGAGCCGCTTCAACTATTCGTTATTCTCTATTATCTTTTATCTATTATCTGAAAAGGAGTTTCGGAAATGGCACAAAACAGTATTTTATTGGATAAATCCTTGTTGTTTGCCGCAAGAATAGTTAAGCTCAATAAAAAAGGAGAAAAAATATCTTAACTCCCCCAGAAAAAACCGACCGCAGGTCCTCAATTATTCATTATTAATAAAAACCCCGACGCCTTCCTCTCGGACGGCATCGGGTTTTTCTGCTTATCTGCTGTTTACAGTGTTTATAAAGTTAGTATAGAAATCCTCAACGCTTGTGGGCCAGCCGATAGTTCCCATATAGCTTGCGTGCTGGAAATCCTGAAGAGGCTCCATCATATACCATCTGCCGGGCTCTATCTCTTCGCCTGCTGCAAGTGCGTCCTCGTAATCCTTTGCATCTGCCTGATCCTTCATAGGACATTTTGCACTTGCAAAGGGAACGATACCGTCACTTATTGCCCATTCCTTTGTCATCTCAACTCCGTCGATGGTCTTTCCCTCATATGCGGCAAGCACGAAGGAGGAGAAGGAGAAGAGAGAGGGAGTCTGAAGCTTCTGCATACCTACAAGATTTTCTTCAGTTGCAATAGCAGTATATGCATAATAATAGGTATTGGGAGATACCTTTATTTTTTCGTTAAGCTCCTTTGCTCCGTTTATTGTCATATCATATCCGCAGTTATCGTTTGAATTGTAGAAATTAACGATATTGCTGATGCTGAATTTTGCTTTATCCTCATTTTCTTTTGCAGTGAGCCCGAAATGACCGAAGCGAAGATGCCACATCATAACCTCATCACCGAAAAGTGAGCCTAAGAGATTGCCTGCAAAGGCAATAAGAGCGATAAGCTTGAGATCTACAAGGAAATCCGCAATAGGTGTTCCGTCATTGGGGCTTGAGAATGTAGATACGGAATGGATAACATCGTGACCGCCCTTGAAAAGAGGAGAAGCACTGTCACCTGAAGCGGCAATTTCATCTGCATCACCGTAATACATAAGGGAAGCGAAAAGACGGACAGTAGGACCGCCGAAGGAATGTCCCATAATATTTATGGGAGTCTCAAGATCCCAGGCATCTCCCATAAGTGCCTTGCCCTCATAGGAATAGCCGTATCTGTCGTGATTGTGAGCCTTAGAATGTGCCTCACCGTAGTCAACCACTGTTCCCGTAAGCTGTGCATAAAGCTCGCAGGCTCTGTCCCAGGCACTTGAGAAGGGACCCACAGATGCTTCATAGGTCTCAACACCGTAGGAATTGAGTATTTTGACGATATTCGTATCGCTTGTGCTCATCTTAAGTCCGTCAAAACTCATACCGCCCCAATAAGGCATGGGAGCGTGCTCCTCATAAGCACCCCAGCCGCCCATTCCGTGGACGAAAACAAAGGGATATTCATTTTCGGTAAGATCCTCCCAACCGAGAAGCTCCTTGTCATCAGAAGCAAAGGCGGGAACGACAGATACCGTAAATATCATTACGGCAGCTAACAAAACTGAGATAATTCTCTTAAAATTATTCATAATTTTCCTCCTGTAAACATATTCCGGAAATATATTATCACTCAAAATAAATACTTGTCAATAAAATTCTCGGCAAAATACTATATAAATCATAAGGAATAAGACAAAAAAAGAAAAACCGACGGCGGACCGTCGGCATTTTTCTTCTGCGGAAAATTAATCTTTTCTTATGCAGTTGTCTCTTCCTCTGAAGGAGCTGCTGTTGTCTCTTCTTCTTCGATAACACCGAGAGCTACTAAAACTCTGAGTATTGCATCAAAGAATGACTTTATGATTCTGACGATATCCTGGGGAGTCATTATTTTTCACCTCATTTTTATATTTTGCATAATAAATGCAATATTACAAAATAATAATAGCATCTATGGACTCTTTTGTCAACACACTGCAAGAAAAAAAACCGACGGCTGACCGTCGGTCTTTTTCAGCATACTGTTAATATTTAACTTATGCCTCTGTTGTTTCGTCAGCTGCTGTTGTGCCTTCTTCCTTCTTGCTGAAGATACCGAGAGACTCAAAAATCTTTGTGATAGCAGCAAAGAACTCCTTTATGATGTCGAGAACTTCCTGAATGCTCATTATTTTCACCTCGCAAATTAGAATTATGCAATATAATGCAATATCATATTATCACACATTTTTCAAAAAAACAAGGTCTTTTCCCTGAAAGTGCAAAAATTAATACATATAACACAATTCTGTAAAATTTACTTTGGCTTCGGCTTTGTCATAAATGACAGCACAAGTCCCGAAAGAACAGCTGTCATAATACCTGCACTGCCTGCGGTAAGAGGCCCCGTAAATGCGCCGAGAAGTCCCTTTTCGTCTACAGCCTCCTTTGTGCCCTTAGCGAGAAGCGCCCCGAAGCCTGATATGGGCACCGTAGCACCGGAGCCTGCAAAATCGATAATATGCTCATATATCCCGAAGGCTCCGAGAATAACACCGATACAAACAAAGCCTACAAGTATTCTTGCGGGGGTAAGCTTAGTCTTATCGATCAGTATCTGCCCCAGGGTACAGATAAGACCGCCCACCAGAAACGCCCATAAGTAATTCACAAAAACCACCTCTGAAGCATTATCCCCTATTCTTTTAACAATTATACATTTTTGACAGATACTTCCCGAAAAAAATACCACCCGAAAAAGAAATTTTTGTTCTTCTTCGGGTGGGTTTTGTATTATTCCTTATTAAGCAAGGAATTTGTACGGCAAATTCCGCTCATTTTATCGGATACTTCCGTACGGGGTCTGCGCTTTCACTTGCATCCCGTTTTTATTACTTAAAGTGTAGTTTTGAACCACTGCTCTCTGTCTTCAAGTCCGACAGAAGCACGAAGGATAAGTCTTGCGTCGGCAGAGTCAACTTCTCTGTTCTTTGATGTATTAGCGACGTCTGCAGCGGCCAGCTGATAATCTGCAAGATTTTCAAGACCAACGCTCTGTCTGAGAGCAAGTCTTGCGTCAGCGGCAGTATTACCTGCTTTACCGTCAACATCGAAGGGAACGACAACAACCTTTTCGTCAACGATCTTGTCACCCTCGGTGATAACGATCTTCATACCTGTTGCAAGAGGTGCATCCTCTTCAACCTTGTTACCCTCAATATCAACGACCTCGACGCCGTCGCTGAGAGATTCAACGATATCAGTTACCGTAAGAGTATCGAATACATAGATATCTGTCTCGGACATTTCGTCAACGATCTTGATCTCTTCCGTATCCTCAACTATCTCGATCTTTTCGATCTTGGGAATTGATACTGAATCCTCTGCATTACATACTGAGCATACTCTTGTCTTTACGCCCTCGGACTCAACCGTTGCTTCAACAGTGACCTTATATTCGCCCCAGCTGTGTCCCGTTGCGGGAATTACACTGCCCTTCTGATAGAGAGCATCACAGCAGGAATAATATACATCACCGACTGAGCCGTTCTGAGTACAGGTTGCGGCTACCTTATTCTTGATAACATCAGCCTTGCCTGTATGAGCATTTGCGTTCTTTGCAATTACACTGCCCTTTGTGCTGAGTGCGTTACAGCAGCTCCAATAGGTATCTCCTGTATAACCCTCTGCGGTACAGGTTGCAGCCTTCTGATTCTTTACTACATTTGCTGTGCCTGTATGAGCATCAGCCTTCTTTGCAATTACACTGCCCTTTGTGCTGAGTGCATTACAGCAGCTCCAATAGGTATCTCCTGTATAGCCCTCTGCGGTACAGGTTGCAGCCTTCTGATTCTTTACTACATTTGCTGTGCCTGTATGAGCATCAGCCTTCTTTGCAATTACACTGCCCTTTACACTTACGGCACCACAGCAGCTCCAGCAGGTATCTCCTGTATAACCTTCTGCAGTACAGGTTGCAGCCTTCTGATTCTTTACTACATTTGCTGTGCCTGTATGAGCATCAGCCTTCTTTGCAATTACACTGCCCTTTACGCTTACGGCATCACAGCAGCTCCAGCAGGTATCTCCTGTATAACCCTCTGCAGTACAGGTTGCAGCCTTCTGATTCTTTACTACATTTGCTGTGCCTGTGTGTGCATTTTTATTGATTGCAATTTCTCTTGTCTCGAGAACTGTATCGCAGTATTCGCAGTAAAGCTTTTCTTCGCCCTTTGCAGTACAGGTAGGTGCTGTAATTACAATATATTCTGCCTCTGCCTTATGAGCATTTTCATCAATTGCAATTTCTCTTGTATCGAGAACTGCATTACAGTATTCACAATAGAGCTTTTCTTCTCCCTTTGCAGTACAGGTAGGCTCTGTAATTACTGTATAATCTTCCTCTGCCTTATGAGCATCCTCGTCAATTGCAATTTCTCTTGTCTCGAGTACCTTATCACAGTATTCACAAAGTATTCCCTCTTCGCCCTTAGCAAAGCAGGTAGGCTCTGTAATTACTGTATAATCTTCCTCTGCCTTATGAGCATTCTCGTTAATTGCAACTTCTCTTGTCTCGAGTACATCACCACAGTATTCACAGAGAAGCTTTTCTTCACCCTTTGCGGAGCAGGTAGGCTCTGTAGTCACAAGATAGTATGCTGCTGCCT
>JAFSGH010000003.1 GCA_017440965.1 Clostridia bacterium
AACTCAAATTAATCTTCAAGGGTTTCATTTTTTGTCGTTGTTTAATTTTCAAGGTCCGTGTTTTTTCGCCCTCTCTCAAGAGTGCCTTGTGATTATATCACATCGTTTCGCTCTTGTCAAGAACTTTTTTTAATTTTTTTCAGATTTTTTGAAGCTTTTTTCAAATCATCTGAAGCACTCGCGTCTCGCTTAGTGCTTGCATATATTAGCACAAGAAAATGCCCTTGTCAACACTTTTTTTAAACTTTTTTCATCTTTTTTTGAATATTTTTCTAAACCACCATATATTGTGTTTTGTTTCAAAATTTTACCCAATTTACAATATATTGTTATGTTTATTTTTGATTATAGGGAAATAATACACATTGTAACTTATTCTTAAATTGAAAGATGTGCTAATTTTATGAACAGACAGGACAGACTTATTATTCATTTATTAAAGGGTTGTATCTGCGTATGCCTTTGCTTTATTATTACAGCTCTTACGGTAACGGTTTATAACCAAAGAAACATTGACTCGGAAATGACTCTTTCATCATTTGGTTCAAGAGGAGAAGAGGTAAGGCAAATTCAGAGAAAGCTCAGATCTTTAGGCTTCTATAACGGAAGCGTGGACGGTGTTTACGGAACCGCTACTAAAAATGCAGTCACTGCATTTCAACGCTCCTGCGGCATCAAGGCTGACGGCATTGCCGGTCCCACCACTCTTTTATACCTTGGGCTTTCATCCTCTTCCGGCTACAGCTCTTCAGATGTATGGCTTCTTGCAAAGCTTATTGCCGCGGAGGCAAGAGGTGAAAACTATAAAGGTCAGGTCGCGGTCGGAGCAGTTGTCCTTAACCGTGTTTCCCATGCTTCCTTTCCCGATTCCATTTCAGGTGTCATCTATCAGAAGGGCGCTTTTGACTGTGTAACGGATTCAAACTGGAATGTTGCCCCGTCGGAAACTGCTAAAAAAGCAGCCACCGAAGCACTTAACGGCTGGGATCCAAGCGGCGGAGCAATTTATTATTACAACCCGAAAACTGCATCCAACGGCTGGATACGGACCCGCCCCGTTCTGACTATCATCGGAAATCATACCTTCTGCGCGTAAATCTCTTATATATAATGTAATATATATTATTTACATTATTAACGGTCTGCTGCACAATACAAAGCCTGCACACAGACCGTTTTTTTGTCACTTATTATACATTAAATATTTCTTTGTCGAATTTCCTCTGTTTTTTAATAAATCTCTAACATCTTACTATCATTACATTAATATACACAACAGAAAATATACAGTAATAAAGGAGTGAGGTAATGACTGAAATCAACTCAGTAAAGCAACTGGTCGATTACGCTGCAGAAAAATACAAAGATAAGGTCTTCTGCAGATTTATACGTGACGGTCAGATATACAGCCGTTCTTTCACGGAATTCAGACTGAACGCTTATTCCGTCTGCCGTTATATACGGAGCATCACAAAAGATAAGCTCCACATCGCTTTTATCGGAAAAACAAATTACGAATACATAGCCTGCCTCACGGGAATGATCATCAGCGGAAATACCGTTGTACCCTTTGCTCCCGACATCTCTGTAGAAGAAGCCTGCCGACTTTTTGATGATGCGGATATAGACATTATTTTCTGCGAGGAGGACTTCTTAAACACTGCCGAAGAAATCAAAAGCAGGCTTTCGCATATAAGAAGCATAGTATCGTTAGGAGACAGTAAAGGCTTCGAGGAAATATTCAATAAATTTTCTGATGAAGAATACAGGTATCTTTCCGACATTGAGCCCGATCCCTCGGAACTCTCTCTTATAATTTACACATCAGGCACTACGGGAGATAAAAAGGGCGTAATGCTATCTTCGGACAATCTCGCCGCTAACAGCACCTATGATACATACACGATGGAAAATGATGATGTAAGCTTCTCCATACTTCCCATGCATCATATTTTCTGTTATTCCTGCGATGTATTAAAAACACTGTACGACGGCGGTACCCTTTGCCTTAACGGCGCAATGAACGATATGTATAATAATTTTCTTCTTTTTGAGCCTACCGTTATGCGAATCGTCCCGTCTGTTCTCAGATCGCTTCTGACAAAGATCAGGATAACGGAAAGAAGAAATCCTCAGTTTACAAAAAGAGAGGCTGCCGAAGCAGTAGTCGGCAGGAATATGAAAAAAATGATCGCTGGAAGTGCCTTTCTCAGCAGATCGCTTATTGACGAATTCGAAAAATACGGAATCATCGCAAGGCAGGGCTACGGAATGAGCGAATGCTCTCCGAGAATTACCACTGCCGACTTTTCAGATGAATGCAAATATTCAAACGGTAAGCTAACGGGCGTCGACGAGGTAAGAGTCATCGACGGTGAGATACAGGTCAGAGGCCCCTCCGTAATGATGGGATATTATAAAAAGCCCGATGAAACCGCGAAGGTCTTTACCGAGGACGGCTTTTTACATACAGGAGATGCGGGATACATAGAAAACGAACATATTTTTCTGGTAGGCAGAAAGAAAAATGTAATTGTTCTGTCAAACGGAGAAAATATCTCCCCCGAGGAAATAGAAAACCGCTTTGCGGACGAAACCGCTGTAAAAGAAATTATTGTTTTTGCTAAGGATGACAAGCTTTGTGCGGAGATATATGCGGACACCACTGCCGATGAAAGCGATATCGAAGAAATTATAGATAAGATCAACATTCTCTCTCCCTCGGACAGACAGATAGACTCTTTTACATTAAGGAAACTTCCTTTTCCCAAGACCTCAACAGGCAAGATCAAAAGAACTGAATTCAGATTTTCTCAGGAGGAAACACAATGATTGAAAAAATATTACCCGACGGATCAAAGGTAACAGCATTCCCAATATCCATTCCTCAGCAATTTATGTTTTTTATGTCCGCACAGTACGGGGCAAAATATCCCGTAAACAATATAGGTCTTTGCTGCTTTATTCACGGCGGGGCTGATCTTGAAATATTAAGAGATGCCTTATATGAAGCAATTTCCCGCTGTGACACCATGCGTCTGAGATTTACTCCGGATGAAAAATATAAGATACTTCAATATATCACTCCCGAGACCGAAATGAACATTGACATAATTGATATGAGCGACATCCCCCTTGAAGAAGCAAAACTGAAGCTTCAGAGCATTTCAAGAGAAGATATCCCCACATATAACTGCGAGATACACAAGATCTCACTTATACGCTTTAAGGGCAACACAGACGGAATATTCATGCGTCTTCACCATTTTGCAATGGACGCATATTCAACCGGAGTTTTTCTCAGAGATGCCTCGGAAATATATCTTCACAAAACAAAAGGAACAGCTTATCCCAAGCCTATGCGCCCCTACCTTCCTGTTCTTCTTCAGGAATTACAGTATATCAATTCTCCTCAGCAGACAGAGGATAAGGATTATTGGTTCCGTTCACTCAGCGAAGCTGACGAGCCGGTATTCACAGATTATATGCTCGATAACAGACTTACTCAGCAGCAGAAAAAGAATCCCTCACAAAGATTTGCTGATATTCATTCCGGCTCTCCAGAGGCGGGAACGCTTATTTTCAGCATGAGCGAAGATGAAAGCAAAAGGATATTATCCGTCTGCGAAGAAAAGCAGCTTTCTGTCTGTGCCTTTCTTTCAATGGGACTTCGCACCGCTCTTTCGGTATTCAACAACAATGAAACGGATGTATCCTTCAAGATGATAGTCAACCGCAGAGGCACTGTGGCAGAAAAGAAATCAGGCGGAATAAGAATCAACTACTTCCCTATGAGAAGCATCATTCCCGGTGATATGAAATTTGCAGATGCGGTAAATGAAATTTCTCTCATTCAGAATGACATCTACGGACACTGCTCTCTGAGCTTCTGGGATATGCTCATTGAAAGGCATAAATCAATGCCCTCTGATGCAAAGCCCGACTCAACCTACGACAGCATCGGACTTTCATATCAACCTCCGACAGAGCATATTCAGTTAGGTTCTTCACCGGATGAAGTCATATGGTTCAATAACGGGGCATCTATGATACCCTTATATCTCACAATAAAGCACAGAACCACGGACGGCGGATTTGACTTTATTTTTGAATACAGAAAAGATCCCGATCCCGTATACGATCTCAATATCTTCTTCACAAAGCTGAGAGGTGCACTTCTTGCAGGAGCAGAAGATCCGGACATAACTGCCCATGTTCTGCTGAAGCAGCTGAAAATTACCGACGAAGAAAGGAAGGGAAAAAACAATGGATAAGCTCAATGAGATTCTGCTTAATTATGCGGATGTTGATGAAATACCGGACAGTGCAAGCTTCAGAAAGGATCTTGGTCTTTCTTCCTTTGACACTGCCTGTCTCATTACCGAGATACGCACAGTAATGGGTATCAGTCTTGAGCCTGCGGACTTTATAAAATGCAAAACCGTCGGAGCTCTTAAAGATTATCTGAATACAAAATAATACAACCCCCTTCATTATTATATTTTTTCTTGCAAAATACATAAATATTTTGTATTATATAATGTAATAAGCGAAGGGGTTGTTTTTATGGAATTTCTCAATAAAGTAATCAGCTTTTTTACGGCAGTTATTGTATTTCTTATCACGCCTTTATACGCGGTATTCCCCTGCTATAATGACATAGCCTTCGAAATAGATACCGCTTCGGTCGGAGAAGAACTGCCGAATGCCGTAAGCAATGTAAACATCTGGAATATGAAGGAGACCGATCAGTTTACAAATCTTAAGATCAATGAAAAATATAACATCGGTGAATTCGTTGAATATGTACAGCTTATGCAGTGCACAGGCGGTGCCGCCAACCGTGATCTTTTTAAGGATCCTCTTGATTTTGATACACTTGATGACTACGATTTTGCACCGCTTATCGAAAACTGCAGAGGTATTCTTGAGTTAGGCGCAAAGCCACACCTTAAGCTCGGCAGTGTTCCGCTTAAGTATTCCTCAGCGGCAAGAACAGATACAACATTCGGAACTAATGTCTATCCCCCCGATGATTATGATATATATTATAACTACATAAAAGCAATGGGAGAAGCACTTGTAAATGAATTCGGAAGTGAAGAAGTGCTTACCTGGAGATTCGGCGTAATGACAGAATATGAAAATGCCGATTGGTTCAAAACCACTGACGCATCCCCCGAGAAAACAGCTAAGGCATACTGTAAGCTCTATGACTACAGCGTTGATGCCTTACAGAAAACAATCGGAGAGAATGTATTTGTCGGCGCACACTCAATGACGGTTACGGAAGGTCTCTGGGACGAAAATATATTCATTGAGCACTGCGGCAAGGGAACAAACTATAAAACAGGAGAAACAGGCACCAGAGTATGCTTCCTTTCCTCCTCATTTTATGATATGAAGCCCGGAGAATTCACCTCAGGGAAAACTCTTCCCGAATGCATTGCTTATCTTAAGGAATGTGCGGCAGATGCAGGTCTTACCGGACTTATCTTCGGCATTGACGAGGGAAGAATATACGGCGGTATCAACTCCGGCAGCGTGGATTCTCAGCTTCTTTCCCGTACCGTAGGCTATACCTATCAGGCTGCCTACGATGCACGCCTTTATAAGCAGTTGTTTGATATCGGCGGTGATTATCTTTCATCCTGGTATTATTTATCAAACGGACTCTTTGAGGGCAATCCCACGGTATCCTATCATGTAGCAAGCAATGTTGCAAAATTCAAGGGTATGAGCAAGGTCAATACAGAAAAGACCGAAAAGGGGATGCTTCTCACCTCGGATATAGACTGTATAAGTGCCGTAGACAGTGAAAACGGCAATGTCCTTGTAATGGCTTATAATTTCAATAATGATCTTGAATACAAGTACGGTACGGATATGAAATTCAATATCGCCGTGCCTCATCTTGACGGCAAAAAGATCAACATAAAAATATCGAAGATAGATGACAGCTGTAACTTCTTCGATGAATGGGTAGAGGACAGAAAGACCTACGGCATTGAAAACAGCTGCTTTGCCTGGTCTCCCGATGATCCCATTATTGATGATATCAACACTCTTAATGATCCTGCCGCAAGAGAGATATATTTTGAAAAGCTTTATGACAAGTATACAAAATGCTCTGAGCTTACCCCCTCTGTGATAGAAGCTACCGTTAAAAACGGCAGTATCACAATAAGCGAGGATGTAGCTGCAAACGGCGTAATATTTATCGAAATCACACCTGCAGAATAAGGAGATATCATAATGAAATCCGCAATCAAAAGAGGGCTTACTCTTATTCTTACCGTTCTGCTTCTTCTGTCATCGGAAATTTTCTCATTTGCCGCCGTGACGGCAGATGCTGTGCCCGGTACGGTAAAGCTTGAATTGAATGAAACGGAAGAAGGTATAACGCTTGATGTTTATCTTCTCAATATCTCCTCCTTTTCAAGCGCTGAAATTAATTTTAGCTATAATACAGAAGATCTTTACTATCAGGGATATGATCATCATTTATCCGATCCCTCTGACAGCTATTACTGGTATTCTATCAGCAATTCCTCAGGGCACACATCTGCTGAAATTGAATTTTATGAAAGCACAGATCTTCATCTTTACACATATTTCTTTGCAAGACACTCCGAAATACTTTTTAAGGGTGCAGATTTCACTGTTGAAATAACGACCTTCTTTAATGAGACTGATTCTTACACAAGCAGTGCAACCGTTTCTCTTCCGAAGGAAAAGATCGATCCCGAAAAATATCCGAACGCTCTTAAAAGCGGTGACATAGACGGTGACGGTGCCGTAGATTCGGTTGATGCAAGATATGCCCTTCGAATCGCAGTTGGTCTTGATAAATGCACCGCTCTCGTAAAGCAGTATGCGGATGTTGACAGTGACAAAGAGGTTTCCGCCTCCGATGCAAGAATTCTTCTCAGAACAGCGGTAGGCCTTGATAAAAAAGAGGATCTTCCTTATTTCCTGCCCCCTGAGACCTCTGCAGAGGACAGCTGGTACTACTATCCCGATATAACATATCATACAGTTACAGAGGGTGAATCAAAGCCTGTAAATAATGTGCTTATAAGAAAAGGTACACCTACTAAATGGACATCCTCAAACCCTGCCTGCGTTACCGTTGACGCCAACGGAAAAATTACCGCGCTGAAAAAGGGATTTTCCTGTGTCATACTGGAATGCGGCAATGAAAAGTTCTACTTTGAAATTACTGTAAAGAGCACTCTTCAGGGAAAGATCGAGGCTCTTAAGGAAAAATATCCCGACGGCTATTACTGGAACAAGCACACTCCCAGCACAAAATATCCCCTTGTTACGGAAACTCCCTGCTCCGACCATAAGGAAAAGAAATATGCCTACTGCAAGGGACAGTGCTCAGGCTTTGCAGATATGCTGTATTCCGAGGTATTCCCCAATGCAAAGAGAACCAAGGGCGTTACATGGGAAACAATAAAGATCGGAGATTATATCCGTTTCAAGAGACACCATTCCGTATTTGTTACAAATGTTGTGAACGAAGGTGACATAGTAGGCTATGATTACTGGAGCGGAGAAAATTACACAGCGTCCCATTCCTATATTGAGGTCGCACACTGCAACTGGTATTCCTGCTGTAATATCCAATGGGACTACTACTTCGATTCCGAATACGAAATAGACTCTTCATTAAGCTATACCGCATACTAACCGAAAACCTCTTACTGCAACGGACAGTAAGAGGTTTTTATTAATATTATAGAACATTCCTGCATTTTAAACAATTTTGCTTATATCAAAGCTCCCGCAATATCGGAAGACGGGAAAAGCAGTATGCTTTTTTATCTGACATTACCCTTGGTATCACAAATTAGAGTGATGCTTCTGTTTATAGTTTTCAGCGGAACTCCCAGCTTATACTGCTGTACCGTAAACTCTGCCGTAGCTTTGTCATTGTCCTCGGTATTTTCAGATGATAAAAGCACCCAATCGGAATCGTAGATATCAATACCGAACTTACTGTCGGTGCAAATAGCCTTTTTATCCGAATAAACAAATTCAGCTTTAAGAGATGCCGTCCACAGCAGCTCATCCTCCGAGGAATAATAGCTTACATACTTTGTTTTTGTCACTGTCCTCTGCCCTGTAAAAAACTCTATGAGCCTTCTGAAAAAATCCATCAGTCTTGAAAAGAAATCTGCTGAGCTGCTTTCTTTTACAAGGCATACGGTCTCTATATATGAGCCGTCCTCGAAAATTTCCTTTTCCGGCCTATGCTCTGCAAAAGAAAAGACAGGAAAGACAAAACCTACCGCCAGAAGCAGACTTAATATTAATGACACTGTTTTTTTCATATCATCACTCCCGTGAAAAACCGATTATATACAAAAGCCGTGATCTCCGTAAAATAACCGTGTGCCTCGGTATGGACATCTATAAAACTTATAATAACAAATATCAGATAAATCAGAACTATTGCCGCAAGTGCCGAAATCACAGTTTTCTTCAGAGAAAGCTTTTTTCTGATGCTTGTAATATCTGCTTCTGCCCTGAAGCTTTCACCGATAGCCTTTTCCGTACCGAAGATATCCTTTATATCCTCTATGGTGGCATCCGGCTCGTCTTCAATATATTCTCTTATATTTCCCTTAAGCTCTTTGATAAAGCTGTCCTTTTCATTTTTGTCGCATAAAAGAACGGCAGCAATATTTTTATAGTAGCACTCAAGCTCCCTGTTAAGCTGCTTATTCATCACTTTCCACCGCCTTTAATATCAGATCTATCCCTTCGGAGATTCTGAAATATTCACCGAGAAGCTCCCGATAATACTCTTTCCCCTTATCCTCCAGATGATAGTATTTACGCATCCTTTTATTAATGATCTCATCATAGTCGGATATATATCCGTTTTCGGAAAAACGGTAAAAAACAGGATAAAGCGTACCGAGAGGCAAAGAGAATCTGCCGTCACTCATCTTTTCAACGGCCTTTACTATCTCGTAACCGTACATATCCTTCTGTGAAAGCACAGCAAGAACAACAAGCTCTACCGTACCTCTCTTGAAATTATCTGCATTAGGCAAAAATATCTTCCTCTCTCGTTCATATTATAATTGTACCATACAAATAACAGCAAGTCAAAATAATTTTTGCCGAACAACATATTTTGTCTCGCAAAATATATCTTGACACATAATATTTTAAATGGTACTATCAATTTGCAGAGGATATTTCCCCTGCAAATAACAATGAAAGGAAAATTAATATGAACATCAGCGAAATCTTCTCAAAGCTTATAGCATTATTTATGTTTGCACTCTCATTTATTGTTCCGGGATCTCCTGATAATGTTGAGATAAGCGTGAATGTAAATGACACACCCTCACAGTGTATTTCAGTCGAATGGAAAAACAGCACCGGGAAAGCCATCACTGAGCCCCGTTTTTTTATGGAAAAAGAGGAAAACGGAGAATGGGAGCGCATCACCTTTTCTCAGGGCTTTGGCTTCAGGGAAATATATACCGAATATTATCCGACAGAAAAAGGTAGCTTCGGTATAGATTCCGAAATTGCCTTCGGTGAAAAGCTGTCTCCGGGCAATTACAGACTCACACTCTATTATGATGTGATCAACTGTACTCCGGACAAAGGTTCTTCAGCTATAGAATTTACGGTCAGCTGAGTTATCTATACATAAAACCTTTATTAAAAGGTCTGCTTCCGTAATATCGGAAACAGACCTTTTATCATATCAGCCGAGTTCTACTATAAAAATAGCTTTCTTATCACTCCAGGCATTTACTTCATATTCCACTTCGATTTTTTCTGCATCGGAAGGTACCTCAAAAAACACAGAGCCGCTGCCTTTTCTTCCCGAGGAAAGGGTAAGACTTAAGGTATCCTCAGTCCAGATATATGCTTCAGCTGCATTTCCATCTGCATAACAGGTAAAATCATATGAGCTTATATATCTGTCCGTGCTTGCAGTATTGCTCACATCAAAACTGAGCTTTACAACAATATTTCCTTTCTGAGGTGCCGAATACCGGTTGTAGCCGGTCCACTTTTCTCCGCTGACATAGCTTATCTCAAGACCGTCATCATTAAGAACTGAACCGACACGGTAAACATTATCTTCTTTTTCTGCCGTGTTTTCCTCTGCAGTGTCTGAAGCATTTACCGAAACAGAAGTATCATTTCCTCCGGCAGAAGTCAGCTCATCTTCGCTGCCGCCGGCAGAAGAGCCGATTATTATGATAAGCACCGCTGCAATTATAAGCCAGAACCACCATTTTTTGAAGATCGGCTTTTTTGCTTTTTTCTCAGCATTAATATTTTCACCGCAGTTGGGACAATTATTAAAGCTGTCATCAAAGGAATTTCCGCATTTTTTACAAATCATTACAAAAACCTCCAAATTGTTTTTCATTGCCATCATACTGCAAAATGCAGTAAAAGTCAATACTGCAATTTGCAGTATGATATATTTTTCTCGGTGATGATTATGTACAAAAATATCCGTGATCTCAGAGAAGACAGTGATATAACTCAGGCACAGATGGCAAAAATGCTTAACTGCTCTCAGCAGGTATACAGTAATTATGAATTAGGTCAAAGAGACATTCCCACAAGCATCCTCATAAAGCTTGCTGAGATTCATAATGTATCGGTAGATTATATTTTAGGACTGACAACAAAAAAAGATAGGCTTCCGGAATAAGAAGTCTATCTTTTTTTATACTTTACATATTCAGACCTGATAGAAGCCTACCTTTTTCATTACCTTGCGCATAGTTCTCGCAGCAAGATATGATGCCTTTTCGGCGCCTTCCTTTGCACATTTCTCGATATATGCCTTATCACCGAGAATTCTCTTATATTCCTCCTGAATGGGGCGGAGCTCCTCAACAACTGCCTCTGCAACGGCAGCCTTAAAATCACCGTAGCCCTTACCCTCGAATTCCTTTTCTATTGCATCGAAATCAAGTCCCGTACAGCAGGAATAGATATTCATAAGATTATTGATGCCTGCTTTTCCTTCGCCGTAATATACTCTTGCTTCTGAGTCTGTAACGGCACTCTTTATCTTCTTTGCAATGACATTTGATTCATCTGCAAGAGAAATGAAGGACTTTACATTGGAATCGGACTTACTCATCTTCTTTTCAGGCTCCTGAAGAGAAAGAATCCTTGCACCCTTCTTTCCGATATAAGGCTCGGGAATCTTAAAAACATTGCCGTAAATGCCGTTAAAACGCTCTGCGATATCACGGGCAAGCTCCAGATGCTGCTTCTGATCATCACCTACAGGCACCTTATCCGCACCGTAAAGAAGAATATCGGCCGCCATAAGAATAGGATATGTAAAGAGACCTACATTGACATTATCTGCGTGACGCTGTGACTTATCCTTGAACTGTGTCATTCTTGATGCCTCGCCGAAGGCAGTATAGCAATTGAGCACCCACGCAAGAAGAGCGTGATCCGTAACATGGCTCTGAAGAAATACGATATTCTTTTCGGGATCAAGTCCGAGAGCCAGAAGCATTGCATACATTTCAATTGAACGGCGTCGAAGATCCTGAGGCTCGCTTCTTACCGTAATGGCGTGAAGGTCGGCAACACCGAAAATACAGTTATTCTCGGCAGCCATATCATGCCAGTTCTTGAACGCACCGAGATAATTTCCGAGAGTGGGTGTGCCCGAAGCCTGTACAAGGCTTAATACTACATTTTTCTTTTCGTTGGTGTTTTCCATAATATTCTCCTGTTGCCCGATCTTAATGTCTGAGAAGCTTTTCTCGCTGTTTATAATCGGGAAGTATTTTTTCTATTTCTTTATAAAATTCCTTTGAATGATCATGATGCTTAATATGGCAAAGCTCATGCACTACGACATAATCAATAGCTTCCTCAGGAAAGCGCATCAGGTAAAACGAAAATGATATGCTGTTTTTCCCTGAGCAGGAGCCGAATCTTGTTCTTGCACCCGTTATGGTGATCCTTGTGGGCATTACACCTATAAGGGAGGAATATCTGCTTATTTTTTCAGGAAGGACAGCCTTTGCCTTTTTGCGAAGCTCCTTTTCCTCTTCGGAGGATGCTTCTCTGAAAAGCTCCTGCTTTGAGAGCATTTTCTTTTTTGTTTTCTCAAGCCATGCAGAATTCTTATCTACAAAATCCTCTATTATCTTCTGCTTTGTGCCGGCAGGAGCACGCACGGTTACGGTACCGTCTGCTTTTACCTGAAGGGACAAGGTCTTTCTTTTTGAAAAAACTATACTGTACGGTATCATTTAAGCAGCTCCGATACAAAGCTTATTGCCTGCAGCTTGCCCTCATACTTTTTATATCCCTCGGGTATTGCCTTTTTCTGTGCAGGAATACTCATTGATACACTGTAAAACTTTGTTTCACCGATAAGCTTGTTCTGCTTATTATATTCCCTCAGTCTTATAAGCTTTCCTCCGCACATGGAGACCTCTGTGGTTATACCGTTTTCCGTAATACGGTATATCTTACACTGAAAGCCGTCTACCTGACCGTCTTTTACACTCTGAGCCTTACTGAGATCGGGATAGCTTACACCGTCAGTCTTATATTTTTCTATAAGAGTCTTTTTGTCTATACCCAAGGTATCAAATACCTCTTCCGGTGTCACAAGATACATTTTTTTGTTATGGCTTACTGCGTAAATATTTCCGTCCTGCATAAACATTGCTATCTCCACACCCTCAAAGGTAAGAAGCAGATGCACGGTATTTCTTGTGCGTGCCAATTCAAAATACTCATACTGTCCCGTTTCGGTATCGAGACGCTCACCCATATAGTTATATATACCGCTTCTGAGCATATCGTATTGATTGCTTATAAAAATACTCGGCTCAAGTCCGACAGCTATACGAAGTATCGTTCTCGCATCTGCGGAATATACCGCACCGTCAGAGTCCATATCTGCAATAAAACGCTCATCCTCAGAAAGCTCCTCAAGTCCCACACTGTATCTAAGTGCAACTCTTGCGTCTCCGGCAGTTATCGATCCGTCTGCATCTATATCTCCCTTTTCCACGGCAAAAGAGGGAAAGGAAAACATACCGATAAAGACTGCAAGCACAATAAGCATGCAGATGCTCTTATTCCTCGTCTGTTTTTTCATCTGAAGCCTTTTCTTCTTTCTTTAATAAATATATCCATATCAGGGCGGAAATTACGCAAATAACCGCCGAGATAATTGCTGTCACATTCAATATGCCTGTTGTATCATCGCCGATAAAGCCGCTGTTTTCATATGTAAAAAGCCGTAATACCACGGCAAGAAATGCGCTTATCAGCAGAATTGCCTTAAGAATTTTCATTTTACTGTATTATCTCTCCGAAAAAGATCTCTTTCTCCGTGCCGTCAGTCAATATTGCTCTTACGGCACCGTTTTCCGTAATATCGCAAACTTTCCCCTCGATTACACCGTTCTGAGTCTTATATTTTATATTTTTTCCTATAGAATACGATAATCTGCGTACATTATCAAGGCTTTTTTTGCTTACACCGAAAAGCTCCTCTTTTTCATAGATATATTCATCAAGCTTTTGTGTTATCCTTGAAAAAAGAGCCGTTTTGTCGGGCACAGCTATCCCCTCTGCCGCAAATGAAGTCATTTTATCAAGAAGCTCCTCGGGAATATCCTTTTTCTCGGTGCTGAGATTTATACCTATTCCTGCAACCACAGTAAGACTGCCCGCGCTTACAAGCTCACATAGTATTCCGCCGAGCTTTTTTTGGTTAAGATATATATCATTGGGCCATTTAATTTCCGTTGCCGTTCCCGTAAGCTCACTTATTGCTTCACTGACCGCAAGTCCTGCAAGAAGCGTGAGAAAGGGGATGTTTTTCTCGCTTCCCAGAAGAGGATAGGAAACAGAAAAATAAAGCCCGCCGCGGGGTGAATAGAAATCTCTGCCCAGCCGTCCTCTGCCCTTCGTCTGAAAGTCGGCAAGAACAGCAGCAAAAACAGGCTCCTCGGAGCTTTTTATCATTTCCTTAAGAACGGCATTTGTAGACTCTGTCGCATTTAATGAAACAAGCCTTCTCGCACGCTCTGTGAACTTCTCATACATTTTATCTGCCCTTAATATAAATTTTACAGTCTTAAAATCCTGACAGAAGCACCGTAATAATTCATTTTACGGCAAAAAACCGTAAATTAAAATACTGTTCCGATACAAGCTGTACCGAAACTGGATAAAAATATTTCACAATTAACTTAAAAGGGACAGTCTTTGAAAAGTACTGTCCCTTTTTTTGTTTTTTCTGCGGCGGAACACATCCGCACTCTTTTATTCTTCGTTTGCGAGAAGCTCTTTAAGTGCCTTGATATCGTTTGCAGAAAGAGTGATTCCCTTACCCATCTTTTCGTGCTCGGGGCCCCAGTCACGGATATCATACTTAGGCTCTTTACCGTTCCAGCTGATAAGATTGAGCTCCTTTGCCCAACCGCCTGAGCCTTCAGAGATAATACCGATGTGCTTAACGATCTCATATGTAAATTCGGGCATTGTAAAGTCTCCTTTCAATATAATTATTATATTTATACATATTTATATAATATATAGGAAAATTAAAAAAATCAAGTCCTTTTTTAAAATTTTTGTATAATTTGCGGTTTTTTCGGAAATTTCATAATAAAATCTTAAGAAAAACACAAACATGGCTTAATTCATCTGACGGATATATGATGCTATAATAAGGTCACACAAAAAAGTACATTATTTTTCAAGAGGTGACAAGCTTGAATAAAAGAAAAAGAAATATATTGATATCAATACTTATGGTGCTGACTGTAATTATTCTTATAATAATTGACAACACCGTTTTCAGTGAGCCGAAATACCCGATAGCGGATGAGCTTATCCGTCCCTTTGCCAAAAGCCATGATATCAGAATGAAGGAATATCCCGACGAGCTTAAGGCTATGCTTGAAAAGAATCCCGAAACGGAGGACTTCGTGCTGAATTACCCGTTGAAGAAGGATGCACAAGGTGATTTTTCCATGGAGGAATATAAAAATCTCTCTGAAGTACCTCATTTTATTCAATGGGATGAACGCTGGGGATATGAGGAATATGCAGGAAGCATTATGGGAATTGCAGGCTGCGGCCCCGTCTGCCTTTCTATGGTCAGTATGTACCTTCTTAATGATACCTCCCTTGATCCGTTATATATTGCAAGGTTTGCGGAAAAAGAAAGCTATGCCTCAAAAAATAACGGAACAAAGTGGCTTCTTATGAGTGAGGGCGCAGGAAAGCTCGGGCTTGAAAGCAAGGAGCTTCCGTTGCATAAGGAGACAATGATCAACGCACTTGATAACGGCTGTCCTATAATATGTATAATGGGTGCAGGCGATTTTACATCTACGGGACATTACATAGTACTGACTTCTTATGATGAAAACGGCTTTTCAGTGCTTGATCCCAATTCAAAAGCAAGAAGCTCGCAGAAATGGACATATGAAAGAATTGAAAGTCAGATAAGAAATATATGGTCCTTTTCGGTCGCAAATTGATATATCCGTCAGCCCCGTCTTAAAAAACGGGGCTGTTACAATTTAATAATAATAAGAAGAAGAAGAAGAATATATGCATATGACAGTTTGTTGACACTCTTTATATGATATGCTAAAATATGATGCAGTACTGCAATAATACTGATGTTAAAGCACCATTTCACTTTATGTTCACATAATAAAAACATATTAAACACTGAGGACCCTTCACACCTTATCATAACAAAGCACCTGCTATCGGAACGGTCTTCAACACAGGGAGCATTATATGGGATATGCATTTATAAGCTACAGCACAAAAAACCGTGAATCTGCAGATTTTATACGGTATTACTTTAACAAAAACGGTATAGAAGTATGGATGGCACCTTATAACATTCCTGCAGGAAGCAAGTATGCAGCGGTAATCACACAGGCTATCAGAGATTGCAGCTGCTTTGTCCTGCTTTTAAGCAATGCTTCTCAGGAGTCTGTTGCCGTTGACAGTGAGGTCGAGCTTGCCGCTCTGACCTTCAAAAAGCCCTTTATCACCGTTGAGCTTGAAAAGGTAACACTCAATGATGCGTTCACCTTCTATATTCATAATAAGCAGATCATACCGCTTTACAGCATTAATGAAAGCTCATATGAATTACAGCAGATACTGAGTGCTGTCAGAGGCTATACCGCAAAAGAAACAGAGGCTGCTGCTTTCAATAATGATAATATCAAGGCCGTAATACCTGCCGAAAACAAAAAGACAGCAGCTTTCAATAATGACAGTATCAAGCCGGTAATCCCTGCCGATAACAAAAATACTGCAGGGACAACGGAAAGCTGGGCAGAAGCAAAAAGACTCAATATGATCGCAAGATATCTTCTTAACAGATCCGGATACGGTCTTAAAACAGACGGTACAATATTCTTAAATAACTCCGCCGGGGAGCTTGCGGCCTTAACAGGTTGGAATGATATTTCAGCTGTTTATCCGGGCAAAAACTTTACGGTAGGACTTAAAAATGACGGTACGGTCGTTGCGACGGGCCGTTCAAATTTCTGGCAGAAGCCTCTTCATGAATTCAGCGGCATAAAGGCGGCAAGTGTAGGCGAGGAGCACATACTGCTGCTTTCCGAAAACGGTACCGTAACGGGCCTCGGAAGAAACAAGGAGGGGCAGTGCGATACCTCAGAATGGCGCAATATAAAGAAGGCAAAATGCGGCTTTTTCCATTCTGTAGGTCTCAGAGAAAACGGTACGGTCGTTGCCTGCGGCTGGAACGACTGCGGACAGTGCAATGTATCTGACTGGACAGGAATCGTTGAAATTCAGGTAGGAAGAGAGCACACCTTCGGCTTCAGGGCAGACGGTTCTGTTCTTGTTGCGGGAAATAACAGACTGGATCACGCAGAAATAAGAAGCTGGAAGAATATATCCGAATTCTTTTTTTCAACACATCTTGCAATCGGAATAAAAACAGACGGTACGATGTGTTATACCGGCACGCTCAGAGAACAGCTGCAGGAGGCTGTGCGCTGGCGTGATATTGTTCAGCTTGCCTCTTCTCCGAATCACTGTGTGGGACTTACATCCCACGGAACAGTTCTTTTCGCAGGTGATCCCTCTTCAGGCAAATGTCAGGTAAGCGGCTGGACCGATATTATTGCCGTATTTGCAGGTGAAGGCTTTACTCTCGGACTGAGAAAGGACGGAACGATTGCCGTTGCCTGCGATGACGGAATAAAGAATAAAGAAATGGAGAGCTGGAAGCTCTTTGACGATATTTATAATATTGATAACGAAAGGAAAGAAAAATCCGCAATCAAAAACGCTCAGCTGGCTGAAAAAAACAAGCCCGCCAAGGGCAGATATACTGTCGATGAGCTGATGAAAATCCGTGAGATCAATGAATTGGTTACCGATAAGCTTTTTACTGATATGAGCAGAACCATTGCAATAGACAATAACCATAAGCTGTATTTTGCAGGCAAGCCGTATGAAGATTGCGATATCAACGATCATCTTTATGATAACGAAGCCGTTTCAATCGGTTCAGGGTATCTCGTTCTGCTGAAAACCGACGGAACAGTTTCTGCCGTAGGCTCAAACATTTACAATCAGACTGAGGTTTATGACTGGAGAAATATTACTGCAATCAGTGCAGCATGCCGTCATACACTGGGACTGAGAGCTGACGGCACTGTAGCTGTTGCAGGCAAAAACAAGGACCGCTACGGAAATTACATCGAAGAATGTGCTGTTGGCAGCTGGGATAATGTCAAAGCCATATATGCCACGGAATTCGCCTCATACGGACTCAGAAATGACGGGACCGTTTGTTTTACAACCTACTGCACAGAATATAATATGCAGGAAATTGAAAAATGGAGAGACATCAAAAAAATTATTGCTCCCAGAATGGCAAGCATTGTAGTCGGAGTAAAAAATGACGGCTCTGTTGTTGCGGCAGGAGGTAATTACAGCGGTATCCGTGAAGTTACGGAACAGAAGAATGTTTATGATATATCGACCGTTGGCACTCATATAGCCGGCATCACATATGACGGACATGCTTTTGCCTACGGAGAAAACCACTACGGCGAATGCGATGTTTCCGACTGGACCGATATCGTTCAGATTTCGGCAGGTCATTACCATACTATAGGACTTAAGGCAGACGGAACGGTGGTTGCAGCCGGAAATAACGAAAACGGAATGTGCGATGTTTCACATTGGCGCGATATCGTCGGAGTATATACTGCTTATATGCATACAATAGGACTTAAGGCAGACGGTACGATCGTTACGGCAGGAGATAACCAATACGGACAGCTGGATGTGTCAGACTGGAAGCTTTTCAACAGCATCAAGGAAGAGGAAACCAAGCTTCAGCTTGCAAAGGAGATCTTTAACGATCTTTTCGGTGCCAACCCGATTCCTGCTGTCCCCGAAAAAAAACCTGCCCCTGAAAAGCCCGTGCAGGACAACAAGAAGATGCTTCAGGAGGAAAGACGCAGTAAGGGACTTTGCCCATATTGCGGCGGTACCTTCAAGGGACTTTTTACAAAAAAATGTTCATCCTGCGGTACAGAAAAGGATTATTGATATTATCCGAAAAGGATCTGTAAAAACTCTTGTTTTTTGCAGATCCTTTTTTCTGCTCGGACAGTTATTTTTCTTGTAAATCGGCTTCATATTATGTATAATATATATACTTATATAATAGAGGTGTTGTTATGAGGAATAAAAATGCTTGTGCACCTACTCCTCCGAGAGGCTTTAACTCCTGGGACTGCTACGGTGCGGCAATAAATGAAGAACAACTTATGGCAAATGCAAGATATCAGGCGGAGCATCTTAAGGATTTCGGCTTTGAATATGTAGTATGTGACATTCAGTGGTATGAGCCTACGGCAGACTCATATGCTTATCATAATTTTACGGAGCTTTGCTACGACGAATACTCCCGTGTTATTCCTGCAGTAAACCGCTTCCCCTCCTCTGCAAACGGTGTGGGCTTTAAGAAAATTGCAGACGATATACACGCTATGGGACTTAAATTCGGTATACATATCTTAAGGGGTATTCCCCGTCAGTGCGTACATCTCAACACTCCCACAAAAACACCCGGCATAACATCAAGAGATATTGCAGAGCAGTATTCCATATGTCCCTGGAATACCGATATGTACGGTGTCAATGCCGATGCTGAAGGTGCACAGGAATACTATGATTCAATTTTTGAATTATATGCCTCATGGGGCGTGGATTTTGTTAAGGTGGATGATATCGCAAACACCGAATTCAAGCCTCACGATCCCTATTCCGCAAGAAAAGAAATTGAAATGATAAAAAAAGCAATAGATAACTGCGGCAGAGATATGGTCTTAAGCCTCTCCCCCGGACCTGCTCCCTTATGGGAAGCAGAGCATCTCAAAGAATATGCCAATATGTGGAGAATGAGCGGTGATTTCTGGGACAGAAGCGACGCACTTGACCATATGTTTGAATTATGCTTTAACTGGTATCCTCATATAGCTGAGGGCTGTTATCCCGACTGCGATATGCTGCCCTTAGGTATTCTTCAGCTTACGGAGACCGATCCGAAATACAAGGCAAGAAAAACAAGGTTTACCGAAAAAGAGCAGTATATGGTTATGAGTCTCTGGTGTATGTTCCGTTCTCCTCTTATGTTCGGCGGTGAGATGACTATGATGGATGACTTCACATATTCTCTTATAACCAACAAAGAGCTTCTGGACATAAACGCTTATTCATCAGAAAACAGACCTCTTATTTGGAATAAGGAAATTGCCGTATGGACCTGCAAGGACAAAAACGGTAAAAATGTCTTCGGATTTTTCAATCTTACGGACACCGAAAAGGAAATAGTCCTTGACAGCAGCCTTGCTGAGGTCTCCTCCTTCGGAGAGCTTTATGATGTATGGACAAAAGAAAAAATAACTGCCGATAAGAAGCTCAGTGTAAAATTCAGCGGCAGAGACTCAAAAGTTTTTGTTTCGGAATAAAGGAGAACATTATGCTTTATTTAGGAATAGATCTCGGCACCTCAAGCGTAAAGCTTCTGCTCACCGACGAAAAGGGAAGCATCCTTAAAACTGCCGTGAGAGAATATCCTCTTATCTTCCCCCGTGACGGCTGGTCGGAGCAACATCCCTCAGATTGGTGGGAAGGCACATTATCCGCATTAGATGAAATAACAAAGGGCATTGACCGCAGCCTTATAAGAGGCATCGGCGTGGCAGGACAGATGCACGGTCTTGTTATACTCGATGAAAATGATGAGGTTATCCGTCCTGCAATTCTCTGGAATGACGGCAGAACGGAAAAAGAGGTTGATTACCTCAACAACACGGTCGGAAGGGATGTCCTTTCGGAGTGTACGGCAAACATTGCATTTGCAGGATTTACCGCACCTAAAATTCTGTGGTTAAAAAATAATGAGCCTGAGAATTTCAGGAGAATAAAAAAAATAATGCTCCCGAAGGACTATATAAATTACCGTCTTACGGGCGTACACGCAACGGATTATTCCGATGCATCAGGTATGCTTTTGCTTGATGTAAAAAACAGATGCTGGTCTGAAAAAATGCTGGATATCTGTGATATAACAAAGGATATGATGCCAAGGCTTTTTGAAAGCAGTGACATAATCGGCAAGGTAAAGGATGAGCTTTGTCTTCCGTCTGCCGAGGTTGTGGCAGGTGCAGGTGACAATGCGGCAGCGGCAATCGGCACAGGTACACTCGGCAACGGCAGGTGCAATATTTCTCTCGGAACATCAGGTACGGTATTTATCTCAAGTGACAGCTTTTCGGTGGATTCCTTCAATTCACTGCACTCCTTCTGCCACGCAGACGGAAAATACCATCTTATGGGCTGTATGCTTTCGGCTGCCTCCTGCAATAAATGGTTCTCAGAGGAGATTCTGAGAGAAAATGATTTTTCCCTGCTTCAGAAGGATATCACTGACTCTATGCTCGGAAACAATAATATTTATTTTCTCCCCTATCTTATGGGCGAAAGAAGTCCTATAAACGATACTGATGCAAGAGGCGTCTTCATAGGTCTTTCTCTTGACACAAAAAGAGAGGATACGGTGCTCGCCGTGCTTGAGGGCGTCAGCTTTGCAATCAGAGATTCCTTCGAGGTCGCAAAGAGTCTCGGACTTGATATAAAAGAAAGCTGTCTCGTAGGCGGCGGCGCAAAGAGTCCTCTGTGGAGAAAAATACTTGCAAATATTCTGGGAATAAGGCTTAATATCCTGAAAACAGAGCAGGGACCGGGTCTCGGCGCTGTGATCCTTGCCCTGGCAGGCACAGGAGAATATTCTTCTGTAAATGAGGCCGCATCGGCTATTGCGGAAATATCCGAAAGTATTATTCCCGATAAAGAGCTTACTGCTTTATATGAAGAAAAATATCAGAAGTACAGACAGATCTATCCTGCACTTAAAGATGTATTCAGAAACTTAAGATAAGGAGCAATTGAAATGAGTGAAATTTTCAAGGGTATAGAAAAGATAAAATACGAGGGAGCCAATTCAAAAAATGATCTTGCCTTCAGATTCTATGACGCCGAAAAAGTAATTCTCGGCAAAAAAATGAAGGAGCATCTTCCCTTTGCAATGGCCTGGTGGCACAATCTCGGTGCGGCAGGCACAGATATGTTCGGAAGAGACACTGCAGATAAATCCTTCGGCGCAGAAAAGGGCACAATGGAGCACGCATATAAAAAGGTGGATGCAGGCTTTGAATTTATGCAGAAGCTCGGAATCGAGTATTTCTGCTTCCACGATGTTGACCTTGTTCCCGAGGCTGACGACATAAAGGAAACAAACAGAAGACTTGACGAGATATCAGACTATATTCTCGGAAAAATGAAGGAAACAGGCATAAAATGCCTTTGGGGCACTGCTAATATGTTCTCAAATCCCCGTTTTATGAACGGTGCAGGCAGCACAAATTCCGCAGAGGTCTACTGCTTTGCGGCAGCTCAGATAAAAAAGGCTCTCGATATCACCGTAAAGCTCGGCGGTAAGGGCTATGTTTTCTGGGGCGGAAGAGAAGGCTATGAGACACTTCTCAACACCGATATGAAATTTGAGCAGGAAAACATTGCAAGACTTATGAAAATGGCTGTTACCTACGGCAGAAGCATCGGCTTTACGGGAGATTTCTACATTGAGCCTAAGCCCAAGGAGCCTATGAAGCATCAGTACGATTTCGATGCCGCTACAGCTATAGGCTTCTTAAGACAGTACGGTCTTGACAAGGATTTCAAGATGAATATTGAAGCCAACCACGCAACTCTTGCAGGACACACCTTCCAGCATGAGCTTCGTACCTCGGCTGTAAACGGAATGCTCGGCTCAATTGATGCAAATCAGGGCGACCTTCTTTTAGGCTGGGATACAGACGAATTCCCCTATGATGTATATGAGACAACAATGTGTATGTATGAAGTAATCAAAGCAGGCGGTCTTACGGGCGGCTTCAACTTTGACGCAAAGACAAGGCGTCCCTCAAACACATACGAGGATATGTTTGAAGCATTTATTTTAGGTATGGATGCCTTTGCTCTCGGTCTTATCAATGCGGCAAAAATAATTGAAGACGGCAGAATTGATGAATTCGTAAAGAACAAGTATGCTTCCTTCAATGAAGGCATCGGAAAGAAGATAATTGACGGCGAGACTTCTCTTGAGGAGCTGAGTGCATACGCAGAAAAGCTCGGCAATACCGATATTCCTATGTCGGGCAAGCAGGAAAGACTCCAGAGCATTGTAAACAGCATTCTCTTCAATTAAAAATTTTTTCGGAGGGCCGCTATGACACAAAAAGAATACCTGAAGCTGATCGATGAGGTTATAGCCAACGGCAAATATAAGGACGACTGGGCTTCATTATGCCATCATAAAACACCTGATTGGTTTACAAACGGAAAATTCGGAATTTTCATTCATTTCGGACTTTATGCCGTACCGGGCTTCGGAAACGAATGGTATTCCCGTTCAATGTACGATAAAAACTGCCGTGAATTTCAGTATCATATAGATAATTTCGGTCCGCAGGATAAATTCGGCTATAAGGACTTTATTCCCATTTTCACTCTCGATAACTTTAATTCTGACGCCTGGGCAGAGCTTTTCAAGGCTTCGGGAGCAAGATATGTTATGCCCGTAGCAGAGCATCACGACGGCTTTTCTATGTATAATACAGAATTCAACCGCTGGAATATCTGCGAAATGGGTGCAAAAAGAGACTATCTCGGAAAGCTGAAGGAATCCTTGGAGAAAAACGGCATCACCTTCTGTGCTTCAACTCACAGAGCAGAGCACTATTTCTTTATGAATCCCGGAATGGAAACCGAAAGCGACATTAAAAACGGCGAGGCTGCGGATTTCTACGGCCCCTGTGTATATAATGAAGCCTACTGTCCGGAAAATATGACGGATTCCACGTGGAATATTGAGGCAGAGGGAGCAACAGATGAGTATCTTACGGACTGGATGGTAAGAACACTTGAGCTTGTTGATAAATATCAGCCATCCTCCCTTTATTTCGACTGGTGGATACATAATAATTCCTTCAAGCCTTATCTTAAAAAAATTGCGGCTTATTACTATAACAGAGCCGAGGAATGGGGCAAGGAGGTAACAATAAACTATAAGCACAATGCTTTTCCTCCCACGGTTGCAACCTTCGATGTTGAAAGAGGCGCTCTTACGGACATTTCCCCTGTTCCCTGGCAGACCTGCACATCAGTAAGTAAACGCTCCTGGGGCTATATAAAGGACAATGAATTTAAAGATCCGTCACAGATCATCTGTGATTTTATCGATATCGTAAGTAAAAACGGCTCGATGCTTCTTAATATCGGCCCTGCTCCCGACGGTACAATAGTAAAAGAAGAGGCTGACATATTAAGAGAAATAGGCCGCTGGCTTTCCGTTAACGGTGAAGGCATATACGGCACCACATACTGGAAGAAATTCGGTGAAGGTGAGGTCAATGTCGAAGAAGGCTTCTTCAAGGACAACGATAACAAGGGCTATACCGAAAAGGACTTCCGTTTTACATATAAGGACGGCTGTATCTATGCCTTCCAGATGAAGCCTGACGGAAACACAGTTGAAATAAAAAGCCTTTTCTATACAAAAAGAGCAGGCCTCGGCATCGCAGGCATCTCACTTTTAGGAAGCGATAAGGAAGTAAAGTACGAAAGAGACGAAAGTTCCCTTCGTATCACCGATTATGAAAAAATTTCAACTTCACATCCCATCTGCTTCAGAATTGAACTTATATAACAGAAATTATCCCGGAACGAAAAATCAATGTCATTAAGTTAAGGAAAACCGAGTTTCACAATGTTGTGAGGTTCGGTTTTTTTGATATAAGCAAAATTGCTCACATTGCGAGCAATTTCCTATATAATAAGATAAAGTCCGGATTCCATTGACGGAGTCCGGCCTTGTTTCATATATCTATATGCTCTCCCTCATAGAAATATTTTATTTCAGAGGGAGTGTGCTTTTCTTCGGAATAATCAACGATTATCAGCTTTATCTTCCTTCTTTCGGGAATGATATTCTTGATATATACTGCGGCACTCATCCCCTCCTTAACATCGGCATTATATTCCGCAAGTCCTGCAAGATTCGGCATCAGCTCCACAAAAACACCGTAGCTTTCAACCGAGCGGATTATCCCGGGAACTGTCTCTCCTATTCTGAAAAGTGCGGCATTTTCCTCCCAGGTGCCCAGCAGCTCCTTATGAGAAAGGATTATCCTTCCCTTATCATCCCTGCCCGAAACAAGGCATTTTATATTCTGACCGACAAAAAATCTTACTCCCGGATGGGGAATACGGGAAACGGAAATAGCTTCGATAGGTAAAAGAGCAATAAGACCTGAGCCTATATCACAGAAAGCACCGAAGTTTTCCATATGGGTAACTCTTACCTCAATAATATCTCCCACGGCAAGATCATCGGCATACTCCTTCTGAGCCTTCAGCTGTGCTTTTTTTCTTGACAGCACGGCATAAAGCCTGCCTTCCTCATTCCTTTTTATCTCCTCAATTATGAAGCATACGCTTTTTCCCACACGGGAAATAAGCGCAATATCCCTGACATAACCCTCCTCGATGCCTACAGCACCCTCATTACGGGGAATTATTCCCTTCATTATACCTAGATCAATATGTAGATTATGCTCCTTATCGCAAAGAGTCGCCCTGCCCTCAAGTATCATTCCTCTGAGCATTGCATCCTTTAAGGCCTGAAGAGAGGAAAGTGCATTTTTATTTGCATTTGTATTTATTAAAGTTCCTTCCGGTCTGAATTCAGACATATCGTTTCTTCCTTTCGGTAAAATATTCTCACTGTAAATAATATTTGTCTTTTACAAAAAGTATTCGTAATATTTAATCTACCTTTAAGGATAAATGTAAGGAATTGTTTAAAATAACAGTTTATCTTTTTAAAAGAATGTGTTATATTATATTCTGGGTAGGTGGCATACTATGGATATAAGAGTAAATGATATACTTGAGATGAAAAAACAGCATCCCTGCGGCGGCAAGAGCTTTCTCGTGCTTCGCAGCGGTATGGATTTCCGTCTGCGCTGTACCACCTGCGGAAGAGAAGTTATGGTTGCAAGAGTAAAAGCGGAAAAAAATATAAAAAAGGTGACAAGACCTGAAACCGAAGAAAACTGAAAATTAGAATTAGGAACCGATATGACAGATAAACTTACTAAGCTTGAAGAAAGATTTGAAAATATAAATGAGCTGCTCTGTTCAGCAGAAATAGCAACAGATATAGAAAAAAGCACCGCGCTTCTTAAGGAGCTTAAGACCATTACTCCCATCGTTGAAAAATTCCGTGAATATAAAGAAAATATTTCCGCACGGGACGAGGCAAGGACGCTTCTTGACGGCGGAGGACTCGATAAGGATTTCAGGGAGCTTGTGCTCGAGGAATTTGAAGCAGCAAGAGAAAATGCAGAAAAAAATTATGAAGAGCTGAAAATACTTCTTCTTCCCAAGGACAAAAATGACGATAAGAATGTCATAGTTGAGATACGCTCATCTGCAGGCGGAGAGGAAAGCGCTCTTTTTGCCGCTGTGCTTTACAGAATGTACTCCATGTACGCACAGACTAAGGCATGGAAAACGGAAATTATGTATTCAAATCCCACAGATCTCGGCGGCTTCAAGGAAATCAGCTTTATGATATCGGGTGAGGGTGCATATTCCCGTTTTAAGTTTGAAAGCGGAGTACACCGTGTACAGAGAATTCCCGTAACGGAATCAAACGGAAAGATACAGACCTCTACCGTTACGGTCGCCGTTCTTCCTGAGGCAGATGAGGTGGATGTTGAAATAAATCCCGCAGATCTTGAGATCGATACCTTCCGTTCATCGGGTGCAGGCGGTCAGCATATCAATAAGACCGAGTCCGCCATTCGTATCACGCATATTCCCACGGGAACGGTGGTTGAATGTCAGGATGAAAGAAGCCAGCATAAAAACAAGGACAAGGCAATGAAGATACTTCGTTCAAGAATACTTGAACAGGAAATAATAAAGCAGGCACAGGAAATTGCGGGCGAAAGACGCCTTCAGGTAGGTACGGGCGACAGAAGTGAAAGAATAAGGACATATAATTTCCCTCAGGGAAGAGTGACCGATCACAGAATAGGCCTCACTCTTTATAAGATCGAAGCAATAGTCAACGGTGCTATAGACGAGCTTATAGATGCCCTTATAACCGCAGATACCGCAGACAGACTTAATGCCGCTGCAAACGAAGATTAAAATGAACACAAAGATATACACAATTACCGACACGGTAAAACAGAAAAATGAAATAGAAGAAATAGCTTCGCTGATAAAAAGCGGAGAGGCTGTTGCCATACCTACGGAAACGGTTTACGGTATTGCGGCGGACTGCTTCAACGAGGATGCCTGCTCAAAGATCTTTGAAGCAAAGGGCAGACCGTCGGACAATCCTCTTATAGTGCATATTGCAAAAACCGAGGAGCTGTATACACTTGTAAAGGAAGTCCCCCAAAAAGCACTTGAGCTTGCGGAAAAATACTGGCCGGGACCTCTTACAATAATTCTTCCGAAAAGAGAAGAGGTGCCCGATAAGGTATCGGGAGGCTTAAGCACCGTTGCCGTGCGTATGCCCTCTCATCCCGTGGCAAGAGCAGTTATTGAAGCCGCAGGCGTGCCTCTTGCCGCACCCAGTGCCAATATATCAGGCTTTCCGAGTCCCACATCCCCTTCATATGTTATAGACGATATGTACGGAAGACTTCCCGCAATCGTTGACGGCGGTGAATGTGATTTCGGAATAGAATCCACTGTTGTAACGCTTGCAACAGATATTCCCGAGCTTTTAAGACCGGGTGCTGTGACATATGAGCAGCTGAAAGAGGTATTGGGAGAAGTAAAGCTTCACAGTGCGATCCTGAATCCTCTTGAAGAGGGTGTTACCGCAACCTCTCCCGGAATGAAATATAAGCACTATTCCCCCGACGCAAAACTTCTTATATTAAACGGAACAAAGGAAGAATTTATCCGATTTATTGAGAATAATCCGCATTTTGCAGATCACGCTCTGTGCTTTGAAGGTGAGGAAAATGACATCCCATTGCCCTCAGTTACCTTCGGAAAAGAGGATGATCCCTTTTCTCAGGCAAAAAGACTATTTGATGCCTTCAGGGAGCTTGATACAAATGGTGCTAAAAAGGTACTTGTCCGTTCCCCCTCGAGAGAAGGTGTAGGACTTGGTGTCTGCAACCGTCTTTACAGAGCGGCAGGCTTCAATTTTCTTTCTCCCTATCAGGGCATCGTTATAGGTCTTACGGGAGAAAGCGGCTCAGGAAAAAGCACCGTATGTGAAAGGCTCAGAAAAAACGGCTTCATCATAATAGATGCCGATAAAGCCGCAAGAAGCATTACCGAAAAAGGAAGCCCCGTTCTTGAAAGACTGGCATCCGCCTTCGGAAATGATATAATAAAATCTGACGGTGAGCTTGACAGAAGACTTCTTGCTTCAAGAGCTTTCAGGGATTATAAAAGCAAAAGGCTTCTTGACAGCATAACCCATCCCGAAATAATATCAATATGCGAAAAGACTGCAAAAGAGCAGACTGAAAAAGGAAAAAATGTAATAATAGATGCTCCTCTTCTGTTTACATCCGGCTTATGGCAGATATGCCATAAGACCGTAAAGGTATATGCTCCCGAGGAAATAAGACTTGAAAGAATACTTTTAAGGGATAATATAACCAAGGAAGAGGCACTTCTCAGGTTTTCTAAGCAGACCGAGGAGGAAAAGGCGGCAAGATCGGCTGATGTTATTATCAACAATTACCCGCCTTATGATCTTGATACTGAAATAAAAAAGATAATATAACGGAGGACAAAACCATGTGTGAAGAAAAATCCAGGGCAGATATTCTCAGAGAAGAGCTTTTTATGAAGAAGGAGCACACCTCTTGTGTTATAGGCGAAAAGGGTGTTAATGAGGCTGATTCCTTCTGTGAAGGATACATGAATTATCTTGATGCATCAAAAACAGAAAGAGAAGCAGTTGAAACTGCACTTGAAATGGCAAGGGCAGGCGGTTTTACCGAATTTGATAAAAATGTAAGATATCCCGCAGGCTCCAAGGTCTATGTGAATAACAGAGATAAATCTCTTATCCTTGCCGTTATCGGACACAAGGATATAAGAGAGGGCGTAAGCATTGCTGCAGCCCATGTTGACGCACCGAGACTTGACCTTAAGCCCAATCCTCTTTATGAAGAGGCTGATATGGCATATTTCAAGACTCATTATTACGGCGGTATCAAAAAATATCAGTGGACAGCTATTCCCCTTTCCCTTCACGGCGTTATCGTAAAAAAGAACGGCGAAAAGGTAAAGGTTGCAATCGGTGATAATGCCGATGAGCCTAAATTTGTAATAACCGATCTTCTTCCCCATCTTGCCGCAAATCAGATGAGAAGCACTATGGCTGAAGGAATAAAGGGCGAAACCCTCAATATTCTTATAGGCTCCCGTCCCTTTGAAAATACGGCCGCCGCTGACAGCATCAAGCTCAATATAATGAGTATTCTCAATGAAAAATACGGTATCACAGAAGCAGACTTCTTAAGTGCAGAGCTTGAGGCAGTGCCTGCTTTTTCAGCCTGCGATATAGGCTTTGACCGTTCTCTTATCGGTGCATACGGCCACGATGACAGAGTATGCGCATATCCTGCACTTATGGCTATACTTGACTGCGAGGAGCCTGATTATACCTCAGTTACAGTTCTTACCGATAAGGAGGAAACAGGCTCTGAGGGAAACACAGGTCTTGATTCAAAGTATCTTGAATATTTCATCTGCGATCTTGCCGCTATATACGGTGCAGAGGGCAGGGATGTTCTTTCAAGATCAAAGTGCCTTTCCGCTGATGTAAATGCGGCCTTTGATCCCAATTTCCCCGAGGTATATGAAAAAAGAAACTCCTGCGTAATAAACGGCGGAGTATGTATAACAAAATATACCGGCTCAAGAGGAAAGGGCGGCACATCTGATGCATCTGCCGAATTTATGGGAGAGATAAGAACCCTTCTTGACAGTGAAAATGTATGCTGGCAGACAGGCGAGCTCGGAAAGGTAGACGAGGGCGGCGGCGGAACCGTTGCCAAGTATATAGCTCACCTCAATGTTGATGTAGTTGATCTCGGTGTTCCCGTGCTTTCAATGCATGCTCCCTTTGAGGTGGTATCAAAAACAGATGTATATATGGCCTACAAGGCATTCCTTGCATTTTTTAACAAATAAGAAAAAATCTTACGATTTGTCAACCCCCTACCCCCAATCTTGGGGGCTGTAGGTGTTTCTTGTTATAAGCCAAATTGCTCACAACGCGAGCAATTTCCTATATAATAAAAAAGCATTCTGCTTCAACCCCCGTCCCCCCAATCTTGGGGGCGAAAAGGTGTTTTTTGTTATAAGCAAAATTGCTCACATTGCGAGCAATTTCCTATATAATAAAAATTAAACAAGGAAGCGTGAAGCTTCACGCATTCTCAGTTTTTTAACGGAGTTTTTATGTATAAAGTCAATCCTGCAAAATACACGGGTGTAACGGTGCTTCCGTCAGAAATTGCGGAAAAGCACCTTATCCTCTCTTCGGCTGCACAGCTTAAGGTAATAATATATGCTTTTTCAAGGGCAGGCGGATTTTTTGATGCCTCAGCTATTTCCGAGGGAACGGGAATTTCAGTTGAAGAAGTGAATGACGCTCTTTCCTATTGGCAGGATATGGGCTTTATTATGCTTTCAGATGATGAGGTCAAAATAGAAAATACCGTTCATACAGAAAAGGAAGCTGTAACGGAAACACCTGCCGCACCCTTAAAAACAAAAAATGCACCTATTCCCAAAAACAATCCCTCAAAGCTTACATATGAGGAGATCTGTACAAGAATAGGTGAATCCGAGAATATAAGAATACTTCTTAATGAAGCACAGCTCAGCCTCGGAAGGACAGTCGGTACAGGCGATCAGAGCTCACTTATACTTCTGCATGATTATTACGGACTTCCCGTAGAGGTCATTTTATGCATCTGCCATTATGCCGCCACAAAGGGTAAGGCTACCAATATGAATTACATATATAAGATCGGCGTTGACTGGAGCCAGCGTGAGATAGATACCATAGAAGCGGCAGATGAGGAGCTTAAATCCATTGAAAAAACAAGTGCTGTCTGGGCACAGTTCTGTAAGGAATCCGGAATAAAAAATACCGTTCTTACATCCTCTAATGAAAAGTATTTTTCACAGTGGATAAAGGAATGGGAATTTTCCGTTCAGATGATAGTGCTTGCATACGAGGAAATGACCGCACATACCGAAAAGATAAGCTTCTCTTATATGCATAAAATTCTTTCCGGCTGGTATAAAAAGGATATCAGAACTCCCGAAAAGGCAGAAGAGGATAAGAAGAATTTTATCCTCGCACAGGAGAAAAAGGCTCTTGAAAAAAGCGGCGGTAAAATCAGAAACAGAGCAGAGGATATTCCACCTTCAGATGCATCATACGATATAAAGCGTGCTGAAGAAAGAGCAAGGACAAGCATTCCTAAAGTAAAGAAAAAGGAAAAGAGATAACTATGCCTTATACAAAAGAAATTTATGAAAAAGCTCAGGAAATAATAGATGAAAGAAGAAAAGCCGCAGAGAATAAAAATGCAGGCATAATCAGGCTTTTTGAAACTATTGAACCGGAATATACGGCTCTCAAGCAGGAAATGATAACTTCTGTAAAGGAAGTCGTAAAGGCAATAGATATGTCTCCTGAAAAAGCGGCTGAATTCATACAGCAGCAGAAGATAAAAAATCTTACCGCACAGCAGAATATCAGACTTCTTCTTCAGAAGCATTCTCTTCCCGAGGATTATCTTGAAATAAAATATTCCTGTCCTGTCTGTGAGGATACGGGCTTTTCGGAGAATAAATTATGCACCTGTCACATTCAGCTTCTCAAGGAGCTTGCTTTTGAAGAGGCAGGCAAAAAGTCACCGCTGAAATTCTGTCTTTTTGAGGATTTCAGATTTGATTATTATCCTGACGAAAAAATATCGGGTGTATCTGCCCGTGACAGAATGAGGGATATCTACAGCTTCTGCAAGGAATATGCCGATACCTTCGATACAAGCAACAGCTCTGTTTTTATGACAGGAAAAACAGGTCTCGGAAAAACTCATCTTTCTCTTGCTATTGCAGGCGATGTAATAAGAAAGGGATATACCGTATTATATAATTCGGCACAGAATATTTTTACCATGCTTCAGAAGGAAAGATTCGGCAAAAGCGATACAAACGGAGCATATGAGGCTATGGTGCTTGAATGTGATCTGCTTGTCATAGACGATCTCGGTGCAGAATTCGTGACCCAGTTCACAAATGCCGCACTTTATAATATCATCAATACAAGAATAAACCTCGGTCTGCCCACAATAATAAGCTCTAATCTTACCCTGCAGGAAATTGAAAATGAATATTCAACAAGAATATCCTCAAGAATAATAGGTGAATATTCAATTCTCTGCTTTGAGGGTAAGGATATAAGACAGCTCAAAAGCGAGAACGATGACTGAAAATAATATTATTCCTTTTCTTTATCCTTTATCACTCAAGGATAATAACTCATAGCTATCTGACAATATATTATTACAAAAAAACGGAGGCCTTCCTGCACGGAAAGGTCCTCCGGTTTTTTATAATAAAAATATCAGCTTTGTTTTTTTGAAGATTTCTTCCTCATAACATACCATAAAACTATAAGTATCTGAAATATTGCGGCTGCAGCATATATTTTATATGCACTCTTTTCCGCAAAATCAAACACATTAAAGGATACCGTCAGAGAAATGACCGCACCCCAGAGTATTCCCGACACGCTTGCCGCCTGCTGCCATATTCTTCCCCATAATTTTGAGAAAATAAGCGTTACAATAAATGAAACGGGGACAGAATACATAAAAACAATAGCAAATTCTGTTTTTCCGAGTCCGTATACACTGTTTACTATCAGATCAATAATAAAATAAATTACAGAAGCAACAAGCCATACAAGACCTACGCTCAGAGAAGTGATCATAATTCTTCTGAACTGCATTTGCTTGATCATCTCATCAAGCTTTTCATCGGTAATATCATTATTACTGCTCTGCCCTATTATATCGTTGAGTGAGCAACCGAATATCTCGGACATTGTATAAAGAACATAGACATCGGGAACAGATTCTCCTCTTTCCCATTTTGACACTGCCTTATCCGAATAATTCAGCTTTTCTGCAAGAGCACTCTGAGTCAGCCCGTTTGCTTTTCTGTAATACGATATATTATTGCCGATCCTTTTTCTGAAATCAGTTTCGTTCAATATTACACCACCAAGAAAAAACCTTTTTTAATACTGCAAAACAAAAAATTATAAAATTCTTATAACAGAAGCAGAAGCAAAGTCCTTAAGCTCTGAAAGAGTGTCTCTGAGCTCACCTTCCGCTGCTTTTCCGGTAATAAATGCAATTTCATTTTCGGGAGCATCATCTCTTTCAAGAACGGTAACTCCGCCGAATGCCTCTCTTATGTTTATAAGAGCTGTCTTTGCATCCTTTGAATATCCTCTTATATAAAGAGCAGTCTCATAAAGCATATGATCTTCAATAATTCCGTCCTCATGCTTATCCCAGAAATAGTGCTTCTCATTCTTTTTAAGTCTTGCACATTCCATTACATCGCCGACAACTGCGCTGGCAGTTGCTTCTTTTCCTGCGCCCTGACCGTAAAGAAGAACATCTCCGACACTGTCTCCTGTTATCGAAACAGCGTTATAAACGCCGTTTACGCCTGCTATCATAGAATTATCATTTACAAAGAAAGGACAGACGATTGCACCGATTTTGCCGTTTTTAAGCTTATCTGCTTTTCCGAGAAGCTTTATTTTATATCCCTTTGATGCGGCATATGCAGCATCCTCAAGAGTAATGGATCTTATACCCTCAGTATGTATCTCCTCAGGGAAAATATGATGTCCGTAAGCAATTGAAGCAAGAATACAGGTCTTTCTGCCTGCATCGAGACCTTCAACATCGGCAGTGGGATCCTTTTCCGCATATCCCTTTTCCTGAGCTATCTTAAGTGCTGAATCAAAGGACATTTTTTCGTTTATCATTTTTGTAAGAATAAAGTTTGTCGTTCCGTTGAGAATTCCCGCAAATGAAACTATATTATTCGCAGAAAGAGATGAGAAAAGAGTTCTTATAACGGGAATACCGCCGCAGACTGCTGCTTCAAACATAAAAGCGGCATTATTCTTTATTGCAGCATCAAATAACTCCTCAGCCTTTGCGGCAACAAGAGCCTTATTTGATGTTACAACATTTTTGCTCTTTTCAAGACATTTTTTACAGAATGTAAATGCAGGCTCAACACCGCCCATAGTTTCAACAACAGTATCGATCTCACTGTCATTAAGGATAATATCTATATCACTGATAACTCTGTCTGCAAAGGGAGTATCTGAAAGATCTCTTATATCAAGAATATACTTTACATCTATATTTTCACCGGCACTCTTCATCATAAGCTCTTTTTTACTGTCGATGATCTCAACAACACCTGAGCCTACAGTACCGCAGCCCAAAACTGCAATCTTCATAAAAACACTCCTAAAGGAAAATATTTATTTAATTTTACTATACGAAAACATAAATGTAAAGATATTTTTTTGCGTTATATTTTTATTATAAAGGAAATTGCTCGCGTTGTGAGCAATTTAGCTTATAACAAGAAACACCTACAGCCCCCAAGATTGGGGGTAGGGGGTTGACAAATCGTAAGATTTTTTCTTATTAATAATTATTAAAAATTTTTATTGATTATTCAATTCTTATATGTTATTATATATACTAAGTATGTTTATATTAAAATAATGGATAATATTTTGTCGGAGGTTAAGATGGATACATTGAATGACATTTGGAAAGAGGTCCTGGCTCTTTGTCAGCAAGAGGTTTCCGATGTAGTTTATAAAAGATGGTTATTACCCCTTGAAATTTATAAGCTTGATGCAGATACTGCCGTTTTTATAGTAAATACGGATTTTATGAAAACCATGATAATGACAAAGTTTGCACCGCTTATAAAAAAATGCTTCAGCGAAATAATAGGCTTTGATGTAGAAATAGATGTAGTCGTAGACCAGGCTCTGGATAATAAGACAAAGGAAGAGGAAAGCGATAATAATTCAGGTAACAGCACCCAGAGAAACGAGCCTGAGGAATATACGGGAAAGAGCTTTTCTTCTTACACATTTGACAGCTTTGTCGTAGGTAAATCAAATCTGTTTGCTTATAATGTGGCAAAGGGCGTTGCAGAAAATCCCGGAGGAAAATACAATCCCTTCCTTATTTACGGTAATTCGGGACTCGGAAAGACTCATCTTCTTTTTGCTATATATAATGAGCTTAAGAGAAAAAATCCCAATAATGTTATTATTTACACCACAGGCGAAAGCTTTCTCAATGAAATGGTCGAGAGCCTTGCAAAAAAGAATACTATGGTGTTCCACAGTAAATACAGAAATGTTGACGCTCTTCTGATGGATGATATTCAGGTCATTCAGAAGGGAGAAAGAGCACAGGAGGAATTCTTCCACACATTCAATGCTCTTGACAGTGCGGGAAAGCAGATAATCCTTACATCTGATGTACCGCCCAAGGATATGTCCATTCTTGATGAAAGACTCAGAACAAGATTTGAAATGGGTGTTTTAGCCGATATCCAGCCCCCCGATATAGAGACAAGAAAGGCTATTATAAAGCGTAAATCACAGACACTGGGTATTTCTCTCAACGATATGGCAACGGAATACATAGCAAGTAAAATAAAAAGCAATATCCGTCAGCTTGAGGGCACTGTAAAAAAGATAGAGGCACTCAAAAAGGTTTACGGTGTTATGCCTACATTTGAGCAGATACAAAGCATCGTTAAGGATGTTATTTCAGATTCTCTTCCCGTACCCGTAATTGTTGAAAAAACAATTTCAGTGGTATCCGAAACATACGGTATTGCCGTAGAGGATATAAAATCAGCCAACAGATCACAGAATATTTCTCTTGCAAGAAATGTATCCATGTATGCAATAAAAGTTCTTTTACCCAATATCACTCTTAAGGATATAGGATCATATTTCAAAAAGGATCATTCTACGGTTCTTTATTCAATAAAGAAGATCGAGGAGGCTATCGAAAGCGATCAGATCTTCAAAAATACGGTAAATAACATAATAAGAGAGGTTAAAGAAAAGAATTAATTAAAATTGATTTTTTTTCAACAACTTATTAACTTTTAACATTATGTTATCAACATCTTCAACATACGGTCCGACAAGCATGTTTATTCCACAAGTTATCAAATATCCGTTTTTTGAGAAATTATGAAGCTTTTTCCATATTTATCAAGGCTTTACAGATTTTTCAACAATATTAACTGCCCCTACTTCTACTACTATTTTTAAACATATCAAATTTATGGATGTGGGGAGAAAAAAATTAATACGGAGGTTTTTTATATGAAAATCATCTGCCAAACAAATTCATTTACAAATACCTGTCTTAATATTCAGAGATCAATACCTTCAAAGGCTGTGCTTCCGCATCTTGAGTGTATACTTATAGAAACAGTTGAGGATTCCTCGGTAAAGCTTACCGGTTTTGATCTTGATATTGCAGTAATAAAAACCGTAGATGTAAGGGTTGAAGAAAAGGGCGCAGTTGTTCTTAATGCAAAAACCTTCTGTGATATACTTAAATTTCTTCCCGGCGACACCGTAACTATTACATGTAATGAAAAGAATATATGTACCATCACCAGCGGTGAATCGGAATATACACTTATAAGCCTTAATCCCGCAGAATATCCCGAGCTTCCCTCTGTTACGGATGAAAGACCCTTTGATATAAATTCTGCAGTTCTCAGGGATATGATAAAAAAGACTGTATTTGCAGTATCTCCCGATGACGGCAAAACAGTACACAGAGGAGTTAAGTTTGAGCTTTCCGCAGGAGAAATAAAGCTTGTTGCCCTTGACGGCTTCCGTCTTGCAATAAGAACAGAATTTTTTAATTATAATGAGGATCCGTTAAGCTTTGTCGTTCCCGCAAAAACTCTTTACGAGATAATAAAGCTTATAGAAAACGATGATGACACGGTTTCAATAAAAAAAGGAAAAAGACATATAATGTTCGTTATCAACGGCTACTGTCTCATTTCAAAGCTTCTTGAAGGAGAGTTCCTTGATTATAGAACAGCATTGCCGAAGGCAAAGAATGCTACTGTAAGAGTAAATACCAAGAGATTTATAGATATTATAGAAAGAGCTTCTCCTATTATTACAGAAAAGGTAAAAAGTCCCATCAAATTTATTTTTGAGGATGATGAGCTTAAGCTTTCCACATTTACTGCACTGGGAAGCTTCAATGATAAGATATTTGTTTCTGTAGACGGTGAAAGAACAGAAATAGGCTTCAATAACAGATATCTTCTTGATGCTCTCAGAAGCTGTGATACGGATGAGGTCCTTATTGAGCTTAACGGCTCATATTCTCCCGCTGTAATAATTCCTCCCGAGGGAAATAATTTCCTTTATCTCATATTACCCGTAAAAATAAAGAGCTGATAAGAGGAAAAGAATATGGAAAGAAAAGTAATTAAAGTAAGAGCCGTTGTAAAAAGCAGTGAACCTCTTTATATAAATACTCCTTTTATAAAGCTTGACTCGGCAATGAAGCTTTCAGGTCTTGCAGATACGGGCGGAATGGCAAAAATGCTTATAGAGGACGGCCTTGTGAAGGTAAACGGCGAAATTTGCACGCAAAGAGGAAAAAAGCTTTATCCCGGCGATAAAATAATGTTCAGAAACGATGTTTTTGAAATAGTGGCAGATAATGAAGATTAACAGGATAGAGCTTAAGAATTACCGTAATATTGAAAGCCTTGAGCTTGTTCCCTGCGAAGGGGTAAATGTTATTTACGGTGAAAATGCTCAGGGAAAAACAAATATTCTTGAAAGTATATTCCTGTTTACGGGATTAAAAAGCTTCAGAAGCTCTAAGGACAGTGAATTAGTCGCCTTCGGAAAGGATCATACGAAGCTTAATATATCCTTTTCAACAAAGACAAGAGAGCAGAGTGCAGAAATAAAAATAACAGACAGAAGAAGAGCAGTGCTTAACGGCGTTTCGCTTCCTTCTCCGACAGCACTTATGAGTAAATTTCCCGCTGCACTTTTTTCTCCCGGTTTTATGTCTCTTATTCAGAACGGTCCGTCTGAAAGAAGAAAATTTATTGATTCTGCTATATGTCAGATAACTCCAAAATATGCAGTTGTTCTGACTGAATATAATAAGCTTCTGAAACAGAGAAATTCCGTTCTCAAGGATAATGATAACTACAGAGAAACAAAGCTGTTTCTTGAATGTATAAACGAGGCATTTTCAATACTCGGTGAAGAAATATATATTGAGAGAAAAAAATATCTTGACAGTATTCTTCCGTATGTTACCGACATATATGCAGGTCTTTCCTCAGGTAAAGAGGAGATAAGCTTTTCTTATATAAGAAAAGGTGACAGAACGGGTGATATGAATTTATCCGATATATTAAAAAATCACGAAACGGCAGATATTTCTTCAAAAATGACACTTACAGGCCCTCACAGAGACGATATTGATATAAATATCAATTCAGTTTCGGCGAGAAGCTTCGGTTCTCAGGGACAAAAGAGATCTGCGGCAATCGCTCTGAAGCTTGGTGAGGCAGAATTGATAAATAATTTCATCGGTGAAAGGCCCGTCATTCTTCTTGACGATGTAATGAGCGAGCTTGATGCATCGAGACAGGATTATATACTCAATCACATTAAGGATATGCAGGTATTTATCACCTGCTGTGAGCCGGGCTCAATTCTCAGAATGAGCGGCGGAAAGACCTTTAATATAAATAACGGAAGGCTGATCTGATATGTATTTGCATTTAGGACAGGACACTGTCATCAGAAAAAATGACATAATAGGTATTTTTGATATAGACACTTCCACAGTTTCAAAAATAACAAGAGAATATCTTGCAAGGAAGGAAAAAGAAAAGAACTGTATTACAGTTTCGTATGAGCTTCCGGGCTCCTTTGCAGTATGCACGGACAGTGATAATAATGAAACAGTATACATTTCACAGCTTTCTGCTTCGACCTTACTTAAAAGATCGGCAGATATTTTCTGAAAAACAGCGTTTCTTAAACTCTAAGGAGGATCAATAAATGGATAATTCCGAAAACAACATCCAAGAAGTAAATACAGGATTTGAAGAGAAGGTCATAAAAGACTCGGAAGAGCAGATGGATACTGCCGTTTCCGAGGTATATGATGCCAATCAGATCCAGGTTCTTGAAGGACTTGAGGCAGTAAGAAAGAGACCCGGTATGTATATCGGCTCTACCGGTCCCAGAGGTCTCCATCATCTTGTCTATGAGATACTTGATAACTCAATAGACGAGGCTCTTGCAGGCTACTGTACTCATATCGAGGTAGAGATACTTCCCGGAGATATAATTACCGTAAGAGATAACGGACGAGGTATTCCCGTTGATATCAACGAAAAGCAGGGAATGCCTGCTGTTACTGTTGTTCTTACCGTGCTTCACGCAGGCGGTAAATTCGGCGGAAGCGGTTATAAGGTATCGGGCGGCCTTCACGGCGTCGGCTCTTCTGTTGTTAATGCACTTTCCGAATGGCTTGAGGTTGAAGTCAGTCAGAACGGTCATATACATAAGCAGAGATTTGAGAGAGGTAATATAGTTACCGAGCTTGAAATCATAGGCGATACCAATGAGACAGGTACTCTTGTAAGATTCAAGGCTGATCCGGAGATATTTACGGAAACCACGGTTTATGAATATGAGACTCTTCAGAGAAGAATAAGAGAGCAGGCTTTCCTTAATGCAGGACTTCGTATTTCTCTTACGGATAAGAGAGATGAAGAGAATATAATTGAGGATGTTTACTGCTTTGAAGGCGGTCTTTCCAGCTTTGTTCAGTATATAAATGAATCAAGAGCTCTTACCACCATTCATGACGATCCTATGCATTTTTCTGTTGTAAAGGGTGACAGAAGTGCAGAGGTCGCAATTATGTATAATGACAGTTATAACGAAACAATACAGTCATTTGCAAATAATGTAAGAACTGTTGACGGCGGTACTCATGAGACAGGCTTCAAAAATGCCCTTACAAGGGTATTTAATGATTACGGCAGAAAATATAATTTCCTTAAGGATGCCGATAAGAATCTTTCAGGTGAGGATGTAAGAGAAGGTCTTACGGCTGTTATCAGCGTAAAGCTTACGGATGCAGAATTTGAAGGACAGACAAAGGGTAAATTAGGTAATACGGATATTGCTCCTCTTGTTCAGCAGATGGTTTATGAAAAGCTTTCCACATACTTTGAGGAAAATCCCTCTGTTGCAAGAGCAATATTTAATAAAGCACTTGATGCTTCAAGAGCAAGAGAGGCTGCAAGAAAAGCAAAAGAGCTTGCAAGAAGAAAGAGTGCTCTTGAAGGAAATTCACTTCCCGGTAAGCTTGCCGACTGTACAGACAAGAATCCCGAAAACACAGAGCTTTATATCGTCGAGGGTGATTCTGCAGGCGGCTCTGCAAAGGAAGGCAGAGACAGAAGAACTCAGGCAATACTTGCTCTCTGGGGTAAGATGCTCAACGTTGAAAAGTCTCGTATAGATAAGGTTATCGGTAATGAGAAGCTTGTTCCCGTTGTATTGGCTCTCGGTACCGGAATAGGAGAGGATTTTGATATTACAAAGCTTCGTTATCACAAGGTCGTTATTATGGCCGATGCCGACGTAGACGGAGCACATATAAGAACTCTTCTTCTTACCTTCTTCTTCCGTTATATGCGTCCTCTTATTGAGCATGGCTTTGTTTATATTGCTCAGCCTCCCCTCTTTAAGATTTCAAAAGGTAAGAGACACGAATACGCATATTCTGATGAGCAGAGAGATATGTTCTTGGCTGAAATGGGACAGGGCTGTTCCGTTCAGAGATACAAGGGTCTTGGTGAAATGGATCCCGAGCAGCTCTGGGAAACTACAATGGATCCTGACAGAAGAACTATGCTTCGTGTAAATCTTCACGATGCAGAGGAAGCAGACGAAACATTCTCAATTCTTATGGGTGACAAGGTAGAGCCCAGAAAAGAATTCATTGAAAAGAACGCAAAATTCGTTCAGAACCTCGATATTTAAGGAGTAGTATGATGGATAACGAAAATAAGATAAATGAAAATATGGAAGAAAATCAGCCTAAGGGTACTTTGGTGCAGGTAGATCTTAACAAGGAAATGAGAAGCTATTTCCTTGATTACTCTATGTCTGTTATTACCCAGAGAGCTCTTCCCGATGTAAGAGACGGACTTAAGCCCGTTCACCGCCGTATTCTTTATACGATGCACGAAAATAATCTTACTCCCGATAAGGAATACCGTAAGTGTGCAGATACCGTCGGTTCTGTTCTCGGACGCTATCATCCTCACGGTGACGCATCCGTTTACGATGCAATGGTAAGACTTGCTCAGACCTTCTCAACAAGATATGTTCTCGTTGACGGTCACGGAAACTTCGGTACTGTAGACGGAGACCCGCCTGCAGCATACAGATATACCGAGTCAAGAATGAGTAAAATTTCTCTTGAGATGCTTACGGATATTGATAAGGATACTGTTGATTTTACGGGAAACTATGACGACAGACTTAAGGAGCCTACAGTTCTTCCCTCCCGTTTTCCGAATCTTCTTGTAAACGGCTCTACGGGTATTGCCGTAGGTATGGCAACAAATATTCCTCCCCATAATTTAGGTGAGGTCATCGACGGTATGTGCTGTGTTATTGATAACCCCGACTGTACTCTTGAGGATATTATGCAGCACATAAAAGGACCTGACTTCCCCACTAAGGGTATTATTATGGGAAGAGCAGGTATCAGAGCAGCATACGCAACGGGCAGAGGAAAAATAACCGTCCGTGCAAGATGTGAGATACAGGAGACTAAAAACGGCAGATATGCTATTGTCGTTTCAGAGCTTCCTTATCAGGTAAATAAGGCAAGGCTTATAGAATCAATAGCCGATCTTCATAAGGAAAAGAGACTTGAAGGAATTTCAGATATCAATGACTACTCCTCAAGAGAGGGTATGAATATCACAATTGACTTAAAGCGTGATGCAAATCCTCAGGTAGTGTTAAATCAGCTTTATTCCTTTACTCAGCTTCAGACCACCTTCGGTGTTATTCAGTTAGCACTTGTTGACGGTGTTCCGAAGGTACTTACCCTTAAGGAGATGCTTGAGCATTATATCGACCATCAGGTAAGCGTAATTACAAGAAGAACTGAATTTGATCTTAAAAAGGCAAGAGAGCGTCAGCATATTCTTGAGGCACTTCTCAAGGCTCTTGATTTTATCGATGAGGTCATTAAAATTCTCCGTGCATCAAAGACTGTTGCAGAGGGTAAGGAAAGACTTATGGAACGCTTCGGATTTGATGAGATCCAGGCAAACCATATAGTTCAGATGCGTCTCGGACAGCTTACAGGTCTTGAAAGAGAAAAGCTTCAGGAGGAAGAATTACAGCTTGAAGAAAAGATCGCAAGATTTGTTGAAATTTTAAGCTCAAGAGAAAATGTGCTTGCAATAGTCAAGGAAGAGGCTGTTGTTATCAAGGAAAAATTCTCTGATGACAGAAGAAGTGAGATAGTCAATGTTTCAGGTGAGGTCGATATTGAAGACCTTATTCCCGAGGAGGACTGCGTATTCACAAAGACCTCAATGGGCTATATAAAGAGAATGAGCGTTGACGAGTATCAGATACAGAAGAAGGGCGGTAAGGGTAAGATAGGTATCACCCGCCGCGAGGAGGATGTAGTTGATACTATGTTTACTGCTTCTACTCATTCGCAGATCATGTTCTTTACCACCAAGGGTAAAGCATATATGATAAAGGGATATGAAATTCCCGAGGGAAGCAGAACAAGTAAGGGTATGAATCTTGTAAATATCCTTCCCATTGAAACGGACGAAAAGGTTACTGCAATGATAATGATCCCCAAGGAGCACGGTGAGCTTTATCTTTGTATGATAACAAAAAACGGTATAATCAAGAGAACAGAGCTTGAAAACTTCAAGAATATAAGAAAATCAGGTATTATTGCAATAAATCTTGATGAGGGCGATACTCTTCAGAATGTTCTTCTTACAACCGGAAATCAGGATCTCTTTGTTGCTACAAAGAAAGGTCTCGGAATAAGATTCAATGAGACAGATGCCCGTGTAATAGGAAGAACAGCAAGAGGTGTTAAAGCACTTACCTTCAAGTATCCCGATGACAGAGTTATAGGTATGGAGATTCTTGATGAAAATGCAGGCGGAAAGCTTCTTACTGTCAGTGAATGGGGTAACGGAAGAAAGAGTGATTTCTCCGATTATCATGTTCAGTCAAGAGGCGGCTTCGGTTCTATCAATTACAGAGTTGCAAAATACGGTGATGTTGCCGCTATAAAGGTAGTTTATGACGATGATGATGTTATCCTTATTTCAGAGCAGGGTATTATTATCCGTATTTCTGCTGAGAGTATAAGAGAATGTGCAAGACCTTCAAAGGGTGTGCGTCTTATGAAGCTTTCTGAAAATGACAGCGTTATTACTCTTACACTTGCAAAGAATAACGGAGAGGAAACTTCACCTGTAGAGGATGTCCCTTCAGAGGATAATGACGAAGCAGAGGATAATACTGTTACAGAATAAGGTTTTCTTACTCGGAGGTGGTGTGTAAATTATGAGCAAAACACAGAAAAAATCAAAAAAGAGCGGTAAAAATAGTTTTCTTACCGTAATCGCAGGAATTGCATTAGGCCTTGTGCTTGTTTTTGCTATAGTTGCCGTCGATCTTTTTTCAAAGATGAATATCATAAGCTTCGGAAATGATCCTACGGAAGAAAATACGGGATTTGTCGAGGTTACCGAAGCCGGAGATGATATTGAGATAATTGATACACTTGAAGAACTCAGAGATGTCGGCGATCTTTCATCAGTTCTTAAAAACTGGGCAGAAAATAATACTGAGCATTCTCTTATGAACAGCAAGAATGTTGTTAATTTCCTTCTTATCGGTCTTGATGAATCTGAAAAGAATGCAGATGCAATTATTATTGCTTCCCTTAATAAGCAGACAGAAAAAATTTATCTTACTTCAGTATTCCGTGATTCATATACATATATAAACACTCCTGCAGGAGCAAAATATGCAAAGATCAATGCCTGCTACGCTAACGGCGGTGCATCGACTCTTATTGAAACGCTTCAGAATAATTTTAAGATAAAAATTGACTATTATGTTTCTGTTAACTTTGAGTCCTTCAGCAGCATAGTTGATATATTAGGCGGAATTACTCTTGATGTTCAGGCTTATGAAGCAGCTGCCGTAAGAAAAGAAATAGGCGGTCCCTGCCCGTCAGGTGATGATGTGCTTCTCAATGGTGAACAGGCACTTGCTTTCTGCAGAATAAGAAAATGTGATGTTGATGCGGATGTAAGCCGTACAAGAAGACAAAGACAGTTTATTAATGCTCTTATTGATGAGGCAAAGGATATAAGCATCAATCAGATATCCCCTCTTCTCAATACTGTTATCAAGTATATTAAAACAGACTGCAGTGTTCCCAATATAATTTCTCTCGGTACTCAGGCACTCACCAATAAATGGTATAATTTTGAAATATTATCTGCCGCAGTTCCCTCAGAGGAAAACAGATTGGATTACCGCGGAAACTCCTGGGTATGGATAGTAGACTATCCCGCTGCCGCTCAGGAATTACAAAATACTATATACGGCACAAGCAATATAGAGCTTAATACGGACAGAATATCTGCAATTGATATTATGAGTGATCCCAATAATACGGGAAATGCCGCCCCGTAAATTTTAAGAAATTTTTAGAGAAAAACACTTCTGATGGATTCAGAGGTGTTTTTTTGGTAAAATTAATAAAAAATATTGAAATTATTAAAAAATTATATTAAAATCTTCTTAAATATAATTACTTCAAGGGAGATGATTATTCATGGCTGTTTGTCCTAAATGCTCACGGCATATCAAGGTCTGGCAGATGAGTCCTTACTGTAAAGGCTGCGGTGCTCATCTGATGTTTGCTTCATTTGAGCAGCAATTTGAAAAAGACCGCAGAGAAGCAGAGATGTCAATGGCTTTTTTCCGTTATACCCTTGCAAAAATCAAAAGTGCCTATATATCCGGAAGACCGCAGAAATTTAAGATAATAGCGGCTTTATTTCCGGTAATTGCACTTTTTTTACCTTTAGGAAATCTTACTATAAGCACTCCGGTCTATTCCTCATCACTTACCTTTAATGTTATTGATATGTTTATAGGTCCGTTTTTTACTAACGGACTTTTCGGTAAGCTTGATGCTCTTTGCGCTGCTCCCGTTTTCGGTGAAATTGCCTCTGCTCTGAAGCCGTTGATGCTTATTTATGCTGTTATGGTTGCATCGGCTGCTGTCATTTTGCTTGCTGAGCTTCTCAGCTTTACAGGCAATAAGAAGGTATGTATTACTACTATTGTTTTTTCAGTAACCGGAATTATCGGCGCTGTCCTTACAAAGCTCTTTTCTGCTCCTGTTGCAGATGCCTGTGCCGGTGTCGGTACTATGGCTGAGGCTTCATCCTCTTTTCTTTTTATAATAGCTGCCGCTTTATTTGTTATTCCTCTTGTTGCAGCGGTGTGGTGTCTTAGATGTCCTCCCGTTTGTACCTTCAGAGAAGGTGATGAATTAAGAGTCGAATACAGAAAAAAATATAAAAAAGGTCAGATAGAATTATTAAATATCCCCTCACCCATATATGAATCCGAGGAGGATAAGAGGGAAAAGAAAAAGCTTATCAGTCAGGCTTATAATATGTCTGAGGAGGTGACGGTCAGTGAATGAGATGAATATCCGCTCCGGTCTTTCTGATGAAGAAAGAAAGCGTCTTGAAAAAATCGACCGCTTGGATTCAAATCAGAAGCGAAAAAAGCTCATTCTTTTTTGTGTCACTGCAATACTTATAATATTTTTTGTAATAGGAACTGTTTTCGGCGGAATACATGTCTTAAGCTATGAAGGTACGATGGCTCTTCCCGTTGAGCAGCCTGAATACACTCCGCTTCCTCAGTCAGAAGATGAAATAATTTCTGAATTTAACAGCCTTCTTGCAGATACTGAAAATTTTGCAGGTGTAAAGCTTGATGTTTCTTACTCAGTTGATATTTCTGATGACAGCATTGTTCTTTCAGGTGATAAGGCTGATGTAAGCAGAATTCTTATTGATCATGTAAAATCCTCTGCCGTAGCTCTTTTAAGAAATTGCTATACTGATGAAAATTACAGCGGCACCTACGGTGAAGATTTTTCAGAATATCTTTTTGATAATGATTTCACTACAGCGGATGCTGTGATCACATCAAAAGTCAATGAAGACGATAATAATAAGGCACAGTTTATTTTCAGCTTTGACGGATGCTCATATGATGATATAGAAAATCATACTGCTTCAGATGTTTTCGGACTTGATGTAAGCAAAAAGACGATTGATTATCTTAAAGAGCGTTTTTGTGATATTGTCAATATAAAGGATGCTGATATTTCCTTTGAAGGCTTTATTATGACAGCTGATATTTCAAGACTTGAAAACAGACTTGATCGTGTTGAACAGAAAAGAATCTGTAATGTTACTCTTCCCCTTGAATTTATAGGTGAGTGGGAAGATCTCGGACAGCTTACGCTCTCTTTCAAGGTTGAGCTCTCTAAGATTTTTTCTTTCACAAGAGTTGAATTGTTTTTCAGAGATGATGTTTACTATATAGAAAAGGGATCTTCAGATGAGTTTAAGACTAAGGTCATAACAGATCAGTCACCTTCTGAGATCGTTGTAGAGATATTCTCTTCAGATCCGTCGGTGCTTTCTGTAGACAAAGGCTTTTATAAAGGGGAAAAGGTAAGCCCGGATCCCGTCACGGTTACAGCCGTATACACCTATAAAGGTGTGACATATGAAGATACGTGTCTGTTCTATGTAAGAGTGCCGGTCGAGGGTGTCAAGGTCAATAAAAAAGAGATCTCACTCAAGGAGGGTGAAAGCTTCACTATGGGTGCTGTTCTTACTCCTGATGATGCGACACTTACTGAGGTCTATTGGTTTTCTTCCGATGAAAGCATCGCTGAAGTAAATGAAGACGGTGTTATTACAGCCCTGAGAAGCGGCTTGGCAGAGGTCTGGTGTATTACTCTTGACGGAAACTACAAATCTTCCTGTAAGGTAAATATCGAAGGATAAGGGGGGACAGAGATGGCTAAAATTACAAAAGATGCACTTGTAAACAGATTTTTTAAGGCTGATGAATATTCGGCCGCTACTCTCAGTGATGATCTTCTTAAAAAATACGAAAGTCTTGCTGTGGATGTATACAGCACAAGGCAGGTTTCCGTAAGTGAGATTGCCTGGATGGCAATTCAGAAGTTTTCTCGTTCTCTTAAGGTCGGTATAGACCATTATCAGAATATGTATTTTACTAAGGTGCTGAAGATAGACCTTACTTACATTACTGTAATTAAGGCTCTTATAAGTGTTTATGATACTCTTAATAATCCTCTGATGGGTATTGCATACGACAGAACCAGAACACGTTGGGGTAAGGCAAGACCCTATGTTCTTGCAACTCCTCTTCCCTTCTTTCTTCTGACTGCTATTCTTTACAGTGGTGCTCTTATTATGGGCGGCAATACCGTAAATGATCCGAAAAAGATTATTTTTGTATTTATAACACTGTTTTTACAGGAGACTTTCTCTACTATATTTAATATTCCGACTGACAACTATCCCACACTTCAATCCCCATGTCCCGCAGACAGAATTGCCGTTTCGCTTGCACAAAGCTACGCAGGTGCCTACGGCGGCGATATTGTTTCGGTTGTGTATATTTCTCTTATGTCTATAAATAATATAGGCGGTATTGAAATTTCTCAGCCTGTTATGTTTACCGTAATGGGCCTTGTTACTGCATTTTTCGGTACGATCGGTACAATGGGCGTTGCTTTGAAATGCCCCGAAAGGGTACTTCTGCAGCCTAAGCCTGCTCCCCTCACCAAGACTATGTTTTATGTTCTTAAAAACAAGTATGCAATGAGAAATGTTGTTGCAAACTTTATTACATCATGGTGGAGTAACGGCGGATATTCATGGGATGTTATCACTCAGCTTGAAATATTCGGCGGCGGTCTTAATATCGCTCCCCTTTATGGCTTTTATCACATTTGTAATGTTCTTTCCATGACATTTATAAAGCCGATAAGAGATAAGATAAAAAGCTACCGTAATATTGTAATAATTCTCAGAGCTTGGGATTTTATCGTTGAAATTATATGGGCAGTGGGCGGTTGGATCACTATGCCGATGAAAAAATGGTGGGTCAGCGGTATATGGTTTTGTATAGGCTACGGTCTTAACGGTCTTAATAATGCTCCTGCCACAGCCTTTGAGGGTGAGATCGCCAGAGAGATAAATGACTATACCGAATATCTTACAGGTGAGCGACCTGACGGTACATTCGGCTTGCTTACTGATTATATCAATAAGCTTACACAGCCGCTTAACACTCTTATGGCTTTGTTTATTCTTAAGTGGACAGGATATGATACCACTATTGATTCTACCTATTGGGCTCAGGACAGCGTAGATGTTTACCGCAAGGTTTTTGCTCTTTATGCTGCAGGCAATATGGTGCCTCATCTTGTAAGAACGATCCCTCTGTTCTTCTATGATCTTGACGGTCAGAAGAAGCTTGATATGTATAAGGCACTCAATGAAAGAAGAATGCTCATAGCAAAGGAAAATCAGGGTAAGCTCAGCGAGGATATGTCACAGCTTATCGGCATCTTAAGCGAAGATAGTAAAAAATAATTATTGACTGCAATTTTAAGCGTACAAAAAATATTTAAAAGAACACAGCATACAAGGTATTGTACCCGGTATGCTGTGTTCTTTTTTCATTTTTTTCTCCTTGTTTAGAAAGATTACTGTCAGATCTCCATATATCTTTTTGCCTGGGTAGAGAATAATTCATAGTATCTTCCCTGCTTTTCCATAAGCTCCTTATGATTTCCCTGTTCAATGAGTCTTCCCTGCTCCAGCACTAATATTTTATCTGCTACCGTTGCACTTGAAAGACGGTGGGAAACAAATACTGTAGTCTTATCCTGTCTTAATTCATCAAAGCGGTTATAAATCTCCTGCTCTGCAATTGCGTCAAGAGAGGCGGTGGGCTCATCAAGGATCAGTATATCAGAATCACTGTAAAAGGCTCTTGCTATTGAAAGCTTTTGCCACTGACCGATGGAAAGCTCAATTCCGTCTTCTTCAAAAAATCTCATAAGCGGAGTTTCATATGCCTTCGGAAGATGACTGATGAACTGTGCCGCGCTGCTCTTTTCTGCCGCAAGCATTATTTCTTCATCATCTGCCTTTTTATCCGCCTGGCCGAAGGTTATGTTTTCCTTTACGGAAACGGCATATTTGCCGAAATCCTGAAAAATGATTCCGTATATATCGTAAAGTCTTTTAGTATCGTATTCCTTTATATCGTGGCCGTCAAGAAGTATTTTTCCCTCAGTGGGATCATAAAGACGGGTAAGAAGCTTTATAAGTGTCGTCTTTCCCGCGCCGTTCAGACCTACAAGCACAACGGTATCTCCCGGCTCTATAACACAGCATATATTATCTATGACCTTTCTTTTTGTGCCGGGATAGCTGAAGGATACATTTATAAATTCTATTCTGTGTCCTTTATGTCTTTCGGGAATTCTGCCTTCCTTGAGAGAGGGCTTTATTTTTTTCTTTTCATTCATAAAGGTGATGAGATTATCTATGAAAAGCGTACCCTCGTATACTGTAGCTGTGGTTGATATGAAGGTTGCTATTCCTGCGGCAACGCTTGTAAGAGCGCCTGTATATAAGGAATAGTTACCGATTTCAATTTTTCCTTCAAATACCTGCTTGCCTATTATCAGAAAAAGAATACAGTTTGCGGCAGAGGATACTAATGAAAGAGATATGTTCCATGCTCCCTCTTTTATAAACAGGGATTTAAGGCCTCTGAAATACCTTGCGAACACTTCTTTATATCTTTCGGTAAAAAGGTCGGAAAGACCGAAAATGCGTATTTCCTTTGCAAGGTCCTTGTCCGTTACGATGTTTGAGAAATATGACAGCATTCTTCTGTCCTTTGAACGGTGGCGCATATATCTGAAATTCTTTTTTCTGTAAATGAAGCTGACTACCGCTCCGGGGATGCTGAGAATTATAACGAGCACCGATGCCCATACGGGCTTTACCTGAGAGAGTACTGCAAAATATGAGCAGACTGTGATAACCGTGCTTATAAGTGTGAAAACTGAATTTATTATCTGTATCGGTCTGTGGTCTGCTTCTCTTGTGGCATTTTCAAGCTTCGCATAAAAATCAGGCTTGTCGAAGCTTTCTATATCAAGCTCCTTTGACTTCCCCATTATTTTGGTTCTTACATGATTTGCAACAAGCTCGCCTGATATTCTTGTTATCAATGAATTTATGTTATTGGTGAATGAGATGGCAAAAATGCAAAGAAACTGAAGAGTAAGAAGAAAAACGATATTGCTCCAGCCGACCGTATCCGGAATACCGCTTGAAACACTTTTTGTATAGGAAGAAGCCAATGCATTAAGAAGGTAAGAGCCTGCATATGCCTGAAGCACCGGAAGGATACCGGAAAGCACTGCAAGAAAGGTCATAGCAAATAATATCCATGGCTTTGTTTCCCATACAAGGCGGAAAATATATAGCAGACGGAAAAAAAATTTTGAAAGAAGCTTTTTGAGATATTTCGGAATATCCTTTATTTTTTCCGGTCTCGGTTCTTTTAATTTATCAAGTGCGGCGCCGGGAGGAGGCCCCATCGGAGGATGCATAAAAATACCTCATTTCCGTATAAATATAAATCATTATATCAGAGCATGCTTAAACATAACAAAAAGAAAATAAGCCTGAGACTGTAAGGTACAATTTGTTTGCTGAAGGATAAAAAGTAGTAATTATTTGCTGTCAAGCATTCTGCAAAAGATATATTGCTGAGCAAGTCCCTTGTTCGGACTGAAGCATTCGGGTAAGCCTTCAGGATAAAATTGCTTTGTGGCTCTGTCTATGTGTCGGTCTATGGGATAAACATTCTTGAAGCCGAGCGAAAACAGCAGAGTGCAGTCTGCGACCTTTTTTCCTACTCCTTTAATTTTCATCAGCTCTTTTCTCGCCTCATCCTCGTCCATAAGCCTCAGCTTATTGAGGTCTGTTTCACCGGATGCCACTTTCCTTGCGGCGTCAAGAATAAAGGGTACTCTGTAGCCTGCTCTGAGGAATAAAAGCTCCTCCTCGCTTTTTGTTGCAAGCACCTCGGCTGAGGGAAATGAATATCCGTTTTTAGTTTTTTCACCGAAGCCCTCGCAGAGTCTTCCGATTATACCTTTTATCCTCGGGATGTTATTGCAGGAGGATATTATAAAGGAACAAAGAGTTTCCCATGGCTCCTGATTCAGAATTCTTATAGTACCGTATTTTTCGTATGATGTCTTTATGTATGGATCCTGAGTAATGCGGTCTAAAATTGATTTATGATCTGTTGTGAGATCAAAATAATCCGTCCATATTTCATTTATATCGTCCTCACTGCTGCCGATAAAAAGAATTCCGTTTTCGGTGATTTTCAGCTCGGTCTCCCTGCCGAAGGCAATTCCTCTGAAGGTATCGCTTTCTGTCTTTTCCCATCTGAATGCCTGACCGCAGTCAAGAGTCAGAGGAAGATTTATTTCACCGAAATCTGTAATTTCGGTACCGTTTTCATGTCTTATAAGCTCCATAATGTGCCTTCTTTCGCATTATCGTCGATTTAAATAAAATTATCCGGAAAATTTATTTAAAAATATCTCCATTTTGTATAGACGGCAAGAACAAACAACTAACTGTATATGTTAAAAAAATAACGAAGTGTTGATGTTGATAACTTATTAATGTTAAAAACTGCGAAAAACAAGGCTTTTAAGGGGTAGTTATCAACATTTTCAACAGAGTTATTAACATTTTCACACTTTTTCACAATATACAAACAGTATAATTATATTGTCATTATAATGTGCATATGAATATATCATTTTGACTGACAGCCATTATCCCGGGTGTGAAAAAGTTTAAAAAAATCAAAAAAACACTTGACAGAATATAGTGTACGGGCAGAATATTGTCGACACTATATGTTGGAATACCTTGTATTGTTAAAAAATTCACAATACCTTATTTTTGTGCATTATTCCCATAGCATACAGTTTGGGACTCAGATTTATATATCTGTACAGTTAAACAGCTTCGAAAGAGCCTTTGCTTCAGTTCACCTGTTTTTTCTGACAGATCGTTTTATGAAGCTGTCTTGATATAACATTTTTGTTTTGCTGCTATCAGAATTTAATTTGCGTTTTCCTCCCCTTTTTTTATTATCTTAAGTATCCGGATTAAATTCTGTTTAACTGATAATACTGTTATTATAAATGTACGGAGGAAGAAAAAATGTTAAAAGGTGTTAACCGTCAGGTGGTAGAGATCGCACAGCCTGACAGTATATATTTTGAAAGAGTGCTGTTTTTTGTAAAGCCTGAATATTCATCTGTCAGTGAGGCGCGCCTTCATAAAAAGGCTGATGATGTTATTAAAAATGCATCTGATCCGCCCGAATGCCGACGCAGAATAACGGGAGGTAATAAGGTAAGTCAGTTTGTAAAAATGGCGGGTGCGGCAGGGATAGGAGCTGCTGCTGTCGGACTTATTTCGTTTTTCTTTTGAAAAAATGAAGCCCTGCTTCCCTGCCGTATTTTTCGGAATAACAGATGTTTTATATGTTTGTAAATATGTAAAATGATGAGAAATTATTTTTGTTTTTTTAAGACACGATTGTATCAGATCCTGTATCCTGTAATTACTTGAATATATTATCCGTATGCGTTACTGCAATTCTTTCGCGGTGATCCGTTTATTCTGAGACTTCCCTGCTTAAGAGCTTTTTTTGCCAAGGTATTAAGAATAGTGTTGCTTGAAGGACTATCGCTTATAATAATATAAGCTAAAGGCTTCGGACTTATTGTTGCTTTAATAAGCTGCTTCAGTCGGTTTTTTCTGTGTTGCATAAAAATACAAAAAAATATTGACAGTGTCCGTTTTTATTATATAGGAAATTGCTCGCAATGTGAGCAATTTAGCTTATAACAAGAAACACCTACAGCCCCCAAGATTGGGGGTAGGGGGGTGACGAATCGTAAGATTTTTCTTATTATATAGGAAATTGCTCGCGTTGTGAGCAATTTTGCTTATAACAAAAAACACCTTTTCGCCCCCAAGATTGGGGGACGGGGGGTTGAAGCAGAAAGCTTTTTTATTTGCCGACACAGAATTTTGAGAAGACCTCGTTTACTATTTCTTCACTTGCCTTTTTGCCCGTAAGCGTGAGCAGCTGCTCAATTGCACAGTCTATGCTGACATTTACGGCATCTATTGTGAGAAGAGAATCTATTGCAAAAATTGCTTCTTCAATACATTCTGCTGCTTTTTTTACATTATCATACTGTCTGCCTGCAGTAAGCATTTCCTGAGAAAAATCGAGACCTGCAGTTCCGAGTATATTTTCAAGCGCATCCTTTATTGTATTGAAGCTGTCCTCATTCTTAGCTGAAAGAGTTATTGTAACGGGAATATATTTTTGTATCTCGGCAGATGAAAAGCTGTGCTCAAGATCTGATTTATTGACTATAGCGAGACATCTTTTCTCCTTGCATAATTCAAGAAGAAGACGGTCCTCTGAGTCAAGAGGTCTTGAAACATCGAAAACTGCAAGCACGAGGTCTGCGGTATCTATTCTTTCCTTTGCCATATCTATGCCGATGCTTTCTACCTCATCGTCAGTATCTCTGATGCCTGCGGTATCGGCAAGTCTTAAAAGAATGTCTCCTATTCTTACTGTCTCCTCAACAACATCTCTTGTTGTGCCTGCGACGGATGTGACAATTGAACGGGCACAGCCTGAGAGAACATTCATAAGAGTTGATTTTCCCACATTCGGCTTGCCGCATATTACTGTGTTTACTCCCTGAGTTACTGCCTTGCCGCTGTCATATCTCTGAAGAAGCTTATTGAGTGAATCAAGTGCTGACTGTAAGGTTTTTCTCAGTTCACCGCTTTCAACAGCGGGAATATCCTCGTCAGGATAGTCGCTCCATGCCGCAAGAGCAGCCGCCGATGAAATAAGAAGGGAAGAGATCTCACTGATTTTTTTACTAACATCGCCCTTAAGAGTGTTTCTTGCGGCGTTGAGAGCGGCATCCCCCGAGGCGGATATGACATTCATAACGCTTTCTGCCTGAATAAGATCCATCTTGCCGTTTAAGAAGGCCCTTTTGGTGAATTCACCGGGACCGGCAGGGGAAGCACCTAAAGAAAACACAAGCCTTAACACCTTTTGCATAATATAAAGACCGCCGTGACAGCATATTTCGCATACATCCTCGCCTGTATAGCTTTTAGGCGCTCTGTATACTATTACAACGGCTTCATCTACAGGGGAGTCTTTATCGGTCACCTGACCGTAGCTTGCTGTATATCCCTTCATATCGCTCACTTTTTTCCCTGAAAAGGACTTGAAGCACTGCTCGGTGATCTTAATTGCATCCTCACCTGAGATTCTTATTATTCCTATTCCGCCTGCCGCATTGGGCGTGGCAATAGCTGCTACAGTTGACATATCAGACCTCACAAAGTTATAGATATGATATCAGACCTTTAATAATTGCTTTCTGTAGTATTTATCTATTTTGATGAAAAGCAAGCTTTTTAAAATAACGATCCGAAAACAGAAGACGATGCCGTTTGCTGTTCAATGGGAAAAGCCTGATATCGGTATATAATAATTATAATCATTATAAGTCAATATTGCAATATATTAAAATGCGTGTTATAATTATTTGTTCTGAGAATTGCTTTCGGAGGGTGTTTTATGGATTATTTTTCAGGAAATTTTGATGTTGCCGTAATAGGCGCAGGCCATGCCGGTATTGAAGCGGCTCTTGCTGCCGCAAGACTCGGCACTAAGGTCATTTGCTTTACCATCAACCTTGATTGGATAGGTAATATGGCTTGTAATCCTTCCATCGGCGGTACCTCAAAGGGACATCTTGTCCGAGAGATCGATGCTCTCGGCGGTGAAATGGGTATTGCCGCAGATAAAAACACTCTTCAGAGCCGTATGCTTAACCTTGGAAAGGGTCCTGCCGTTCATTCTCTCAGAGCACAGATAGACAGAAGAGAATATTCAAAGTATATGAAGAATGTACTTGAAAAGCAGGAAAATCTTACACTTGTACAATGTGAAATTATTTCACTTAACAAGCTCGATAATTCCGTATGGGAATTAAAAAATCAGCTTGACTGTGTTTACCATGCAAAATGTGTCATCCTTGCTACAGGAACATTTCTTGACGGTAAGATTTTTGTAGGAGATAAGTGCTATTCAAGCGGTCCTGACGGAATGTTTCCCGCAATCGGTCTTTCAGAATCTCTTAAGCAGCAGGGAATAGAGCTTCGCAGATTTAAGACAGGAACCCCCTCAAGAGTAAACAGAAGAAGTGTTGACTTTACGGAGCTTGAGGAGCAGGTAGGGGATGAAAGGGTAGTGCCCTTCTCATTTTCGACGGAGATTACTCCTCAGAATATTCTTTCTTGCTATATTACATATACGAACGAGGAAACAAAACGCATTATTACGGAGAATCTTCACCGTTCCCCCTTGTATGGCGGTGTCATTGAAGGTGTCGGGCCCAGATATTGCCCCAGTATTGAGGATAAGATGGTGCGTTTCTCAGAGAAGGAGAGACATCAGATATTTATTGAGCCCTGCGGTCTTGATACCGAGGAGCTGTATCTTCAGGGACTTTCTTCTTCTTTACCTATTGATGTCCAAGAGGGCTTTATCCGTTCGATCAAGGGACTCGAGCATTGTGAAATAATGAGAAATGCTTATGCTATTGAATATGACTGCGTTGATCCTCTTGAATTGAAGCCAACACTTGAGTTTCTCAATATTGAAGGACTTTACGGTGCAGGACAGTTCAACGGCTCCAGCGGTTATGAAGAGGCTGCTGCACAGGGACTGGTTGCAGGTATAAATGCTGCTTTGAAGGTGCAGGGTAAGGAGCCCTTCATTCTCGAGCGTTCAGGTTCATATATAGGTACTCTTATTGATGATCTTGTTACTAAGGGATGTAATGAGCCTTACAGAATGATGACCTCCCGTTCTGAATATAGACTGATACTTCGTCAGGATAATGCTGATATAAGACTTATGAAGATGGGTTTTGAATTAGGTCTTGTATGCGAGGAAAGGTATAATAAGCTTCTTAAAAAGCTTGAAATGATAGATATTGAGAGAAAGAGAACCGAAAGCACGGTAATTGCTCCTTCTGAGGAAATTAACAAGCTTCTTGTTTCACGTGAAACATCAGCTCTTTCCACCGGATGTAAATTGGCTGATCTTATCAGAAGACCTCAGCTGAATTATGAGATCCTTGCTCCCTTTGATAAGGAAAGACCTGAATTGCCCTTTGAAGTCACCGAGCAAGTTGAGATCGATCTTAAATATGAGGGTTACATAAAGAGACAGCTTTCTCAGGTAAATGAGATGCACCGTCTTGAGGTAAAGCTGATTCCTGAAGATATAGATTATAAGGATGTAATAAACCTGAGAACCGAAGCAATTGAAAAGCTTTCTAAGATAAGACCGAGGAGCATTGGTCAGGCATCAAGAATTTCGGGAGTCAGTCCTGCGGACATTTCCGTGCTTCTTATATATCTTACAAAAAAGCAGAGAGGGGAGTAATCAATGATATCCAAGGAATTATTAGTCACTTCCTGTAAACAGATGGGAATTGACATTACAGAAGAAGCTTGCGACAGATTTGATAAATATGCTGAGCTTCTTGTGGATTATAATGAAAGAGTTAATCTTACTGCGATAACAGCACCTGATGATATAGTAATCAAGCATTTTGCGGACAGCATCTGTCTTACAAAATATGTAGATATCAAAGGAAAAAGGTTGATAGATGTTGGAACAGGCGCAGGCTTCCCCGGTGCCGCCTTGTTGTGCTATGATCCCTTATATAATATTACAATGATAGACTCTGTTAATAAGAAGCTTGATTTTATAAGATTTCTTGTCAGAGAATTAGATCTTCAGGCTGAAATTATTACAGTCAGAGCTGAAGATGCGGCTAAGAAGACTGAATTTCGTGAAAAATTCGATATAGTTACTTCCAGAGCAGTTGCTTCGCTTAATGTTCTTGCTGAATATTCCGTACCCTTATTGAAGGTAGGAGGAATATTTGCTCCGCTTAAGGCTGTATTATCTGATGAAGAAGATCAGAGAGGATGCGGTGCTATAGCAAATCTCGGGGCTAAGGTCAGAAATAAAATTAAATATGAAATTCCTGACGGAAGTGAAAGAGAGATAATAATTGCGGAAAAAATATCGCAAACTTCACCAAAGTATCCGCGTGCATTTGCACAGATATCCAAAAAACCTTTATAAATCTGCAGATAAAGCATTTTGCGACATACAAATATATGTAAAATAATTAATAAGACTGTGATATTCTTTTCTTGTAAGGACAAGCCTTCAATGAATATCACAGTTATTTTTTTTGATTTTCGGTTTGATAAACCGAAAAAATACATAGTAATTATCAGTGTGTAGTTTATGTTGACTAATAAAGTAAAAACGGCAGGGCATATTATTCTGATACCTTGTGAGGATATAAGACCTTCGGCTTATAACATAAGACGGGTTATAGCCGCTGATGAAATCAGAATATTGTCTGAATCTATAAGGGAAAACGGTATTCTTGTACCTCTGACGGTAAGCTCTAACAGTGACGGGACATATAATCTTATTTCAGGTGAGAGAAGAAGGCAGGCGGCTATTCTTGCTGATATGAGGTATTTGCCATGCATACTGATGGACTGTAGTGAAATTGAAGCGTTGATAACTGCATTCATTGATAACTTTCACAGAAAAAATCTTCATTTTCTTGAATCTGCTCAGATAGCAGAAGATCTCAGAGAGTTATTTACGGTTGAAGAGCTGTCGGAATTAACGGGAATACCTGTCGGAGTAATATATACAAGGATTCGTTTGCTGAACCTGCCGGATAATATCAAATGGAAGATTATAACATCGGAAATCACCGAGAGCACTGCAAATCTGATATGTAACATAACGGATTCAGAGCTTCAGAATGCCGTTACTGACCTTATAATTTCAAATAATTGCAGCTTTGAGCAGGCACTTGAAATAGCAGGAAAGTCTGACAGTAAGACAGTATTTATTGCTCACTATAAGAGCTATAAGATTTTTAGGAATACAATTGAGCATGCTGTTGAGACTATGACGGCTTCAGGTATTTCGGCGAATATATCGCAGAATGAATCTGCAGAATCAATTACATATAAGATAACTATCAACAAGTTGATATAGAGGAAACTCTTTATCATATACGCCCATATCTTTCTCTTTCACACCCCACATCCAAGCAAAAAGGCAGCTGAAAAGCTGTCTTTTTGCTTTATCAGAATATGGGACAGAAAAAAACTGATGTTTCACGTGAAACAAATAATTAAATTCACTTTTGTATATATTAAATATTGATTTTTATTTCCCTCTTTGGTATACTTATCCTATTATATATAAATAATATAAAGGAGGAGCCGCTGATGGCAAAAACCGTTGCCGTATTAAATCAGAAGGGCGGAGTAGGAAAGACTACTACAGCAGTTAATCTTGCCGCCTGCATCGGTGCAAAAGACAAAAAGGTTCTTTTGGTCGATATTGACCCTCAGGGAAATTCCACAAGCGGCTTTGGAATAGACAAAAGAGCAATTAAGATTTCATCATATGATGTGCTTGTAGGAAACAATAAAACAAAAGAGGCAGTAGTTCATACTGATTTTCAGTGCGTCGATCTTATGGTATCAAATATGAATCTTGCAGGCGCAGAGCTTGAGATCATTGATGTTAAGAACAGAGAAAGCCTGCTGAAGAATGCACTTGCGTCCGTATGGGAGGAATATGATTATATTTTTCTTGATTGTCCCCCCTCATTGGGACTTATCACTCTTAATGCGTTGACAGCCTCTGATTCCTTCCTTGTTCCCATTCAGTGCGAATATTATGCTCTTGAGGGACTTTCACAGCTTATGGCTACAGTAAGAAACATTAAAAGACTTTATAATCCTTATATTGAGCTTGAGGGAGTGCTTCTTACTATGTATGACGGAAGACTTAATCTTACACAACAGGTTGTTGAAGAGGTTAAGAAATTCTTTCCTAAAAAGGTATATTCTACCACGATCCCGAGAAATGTACGATTATCCGAGGCTCCCAGCTTCGGTCAGCCTATAATTTACTTTGATAAGAGATCAAAGGGTGCAGAAGCATATATTGATTTTGCTGATGAATTCTTGTCAAAGCAGGACAGGAGGTAAAAGTATGGCAGCAAAGAAAAGCGGTCTCGGAAAAGGCTTTGACAGTCTTTTTCTTGATAATTCTTCAGACGCTTTGTCTGAAGGCGGCAGCGTAATGCTTCCGATAGGAGATATCGAGCCTGACCGAGGACAGCCGAGAACAAAATTTACAGAGGAGGCTCTTTCTGAGCTGGAGGCCTCTGTAAGAGAATACGGAATATTACAGCCGCTTCTCGTAAGACCTATGTCAGACGGCTCATATAAGATAGTAGCAGGCGAAAGGCGTTACAGAGCCGCGAGAAGAGCAGGACTCAGTGAAGTTCCCGTAATAATAAAATCACTTACAGACGCGGAAGCCGCGGCTATCGCTCTTATAGAAAACCTGCAGAGAGAGGATCTGAATCCCATTGAAGAGGCGGCAGGTATAAGAAAGCTTATAGAGGAGTACGGTTATACTCAGGAGGAGGCCGCTGAAAGGCTTTCAAAATCAAGACCTGCAATAGCAAATGCATTAAGACTTCTTGCTCTTCCGAAGGATGTTGCAAAGCTTGTTGAAGAGGGTAAGATTTCCGCAGGTCACGCAAGAGCTCTTCTGGGACTTGACGATGAACAGTTGATATCCGACATTGCAGATGAAATTGTTGAAAAACAGCTGTCTGTAAGGCAGACTGAACAGCTTGTAAAGTCTCTTAAGAGGGTAAAGAAGGCTTCTCCCGCAAAGAAAACAAGAGATAAGTTCTTTGATGAGGTCGAGCTTTCTCTTTCAGGAGTTCTTGCAAGAAAGGTTACGGTATTGAATTCCGGCAAGGGCGGAAAGATAGAAATCGAATTTTTCGATGCCGATGATCTGCAGAAGCTTGCAAAATTATTTTCAGAAGACTAATTAAGGAGAAATCAATATGATAGATATCAGATTTTTAAGGGAAAATCCCGAGGCAGTAAAAGAAAACATAAGAAAGAAGTTTCAGGACAGCAAGCTTGCACTTGTAGATGAGGTTCTTGCTCTTGATATTGAAAGCAGAAAGAATAAGACTGAGGCTGACAATCTCAGAGCATCAAGAAATAAGTATTCAAAGCAGATCGGCGCTCTTATGGGGCAGGGCAAAAGGGAAGAAGCCGAGGAAATGAAGAAGCTTGTAAATGAGCAGTCCGAGGCTCTTGCAGCTGCAGAGCAGAAGGAAGCAGAGCTTCAGGAGAAAATTACAAAGATAATGATGATAATCCCCAATATCATCGATGAAAGTGTACCGATAGGAAAGGATGACAGTGAGAATGTTGAGGTTCAGCGTTACGGCGATCCTGTAGTTCCTCCCTATGAGATCCCTTATCATACAGATATTATGGAGCGCTTCAACGGAATCGATCTTGACAGCGCAAGAAGAGTTGCAGGTAACGGCTTTTATTATCTTATGGGAGATATCGCAAGGATCCATTCTTCGGTTATCTCTTATGCAAGAGATTTTATGATCGACAGAGGCTTTACCTACTGTATTCCTCCCTTTATGATCAGAAGTGATGTTGTTACCGGCGTTATGAGCTTTGCGGAAATGGAAGCTATGATGTATAAAATTGAGGGTGAGGACCTCTATCTCATCGGTACCAGTGAGCATTCAATGATAGGTAAATTCATTGATACTATAGTTCCCGAGGAGTCTCTTCCCCAGGCACTTACAAGCTATTCTCCATGCTTTCGTAAGGAAAAGGGCGCTCACGGCATAGAGGAAAGAGGCGTTTACCGTATCCATCAGTTTGAAAAGCAGGAAATGGTAGTTGTATGTAAGCCCGAGGATAGCAAGATGTGGTTTGATAAGCTCTGGCAGAACACTGTTGATCTGTTCAGAAGCCTTGATATCCCCGTAAGAACTCTTGAATGCTGTTCAGGTGACCTTGCTGATCTTAAGGTAAAGTCCATTGATGTTGAGGCATGGTCTCCCAGACAGGGTAAGTATTTTGAAGTCGGCTCCTGCTCAAATCTTGGTGATGCCCAGGCAAGAAGACTTAAGATAAGAGTAAATGGAAAGAACGGCAAGTATCTTGCTCATACTCTTAATAATACTGTTGTTGCACCTCCCAGAATGCTTATTGCATTCCTTGAGAATAATCTCAATGAGGACGGCAGTGTAAACATTCCCGAGGCACTTCGTCCATATATGGGCGGAAAGGAAAAGATCGTTCCCGTTAAATAAAAGCGGCGGCCTGCATTCCTTAGAAAATAACGGGATGCAAGAGTATCATTTGATAATAAAACAGAACAATAGTGAATATTGTTCACAAAAATATAACTAAGGAGCGTACATTATGGATCCTATCAAAGTTGAATTTTCCGATAACGGCAAAAAGAAAAGTGTAAAGGATGTGCTTATTCCCCCCGAAAAAGCAGGTCTTAAGATCGTTATCAATATTATTATCACACTTATCGTTGCAGTGGTAGCTTATTACTTTATGCTTCCGCCCATGAATCTTCAGTCCTATGATTTCTATATTTACTGGGCGATCGTTCTTGCCTCTTATGTCGGCTCTGCATTTCTTACCTCGGCTGCATTTATTAAGCCTGAATATGTGCCCTATGTAAGAAGACAGTCCATAGTTCCCATTGCCCTGGGACTTGTTCTTGCTCTTATTGTCGGTGTCGGCTACCTTGTTTCAAGTCCTTTCTTCAGAGCAAAGGATTATGCTGAGATACTTACTATCGAAAATGCTGAATTCGATAATACTATTTCTGTTATTGACAGTATTTCCGACTTTGATAAGGTTCCTCTTATTGATAAGGATGCTGCCCGTGAGCTTGCTGATAAGACTCTCGGTGACTTTTCAGCATTGGGACTTGAATCACAGTTTGAAATTCTCGAAAGTGATTCAACACAGATAAACTACAAGGGCTCTCCCTACAGAGTATATCCTCTTCAGTACGGCGATGTTTTCAAATGGATAACAAACTCAGTTCTCGGTGATGAATATCAGGGTATTCCCGGTTATGTAAGAGTTAACCTTAATACTCAGGAATCACAGCTTGTTACCGAATTCGATATCAAGTATTCAACAGCAGAGCATTTCAACGAGTATCTTGAAAGACATCTCCGTTTCAAGTATCCCACATACATTTTCGGTGATACATCCTTTGAAATTGACGATTCAGGTAAGCCCTTCTGGGTAGTTGAGCATATCAAAAAGACCGTAGGACTTGTCGGTGGTGATGATGTTGCAGGCGTAATTCTTGTTGATGCCGTAACAGGTGATGACATTTACTATACAGCAGATGAGATCGGTGCAGATAATTCCGAAATTGCTTGGATCGACCAGGCATTTGATGCTGACCTTCTTGTTCAGCAGTATAATTACCTTGGTAAATATGCAGGCGGCTTCTGGAACTCCATCATCGGTCAGTCAGGCGTTAAGCAGGCCTCTCAGGGTTATTCCTTCATTGCTGTAGGCGATGACGTTTATCTTTATACAGGTGTAACATCAGTTACCTCCGATGACTCAATTCTCGGCTTCTTCTTTATCAATCAGAGAACAAAGGAAGGCTTCTTCTATAACACCACAGGTGCTACCGAAGCCGCTGCACAGAAGTCTGCTGAAGGTAAGGTTTCCGATAAGGGCTGGAAGGCTGCTTTCCCCATCCTTCTTAATATCGACGGTGAGGCTACTTACTTTATGGCTCTCAAGGACGATGCAAAGATCGTAAAATCCTATGCAATGGTTAATGTTCAGCAGTATAATGTTGTTGCAATTCCTGCTCAGGAAAACGATGATCTTGCAAGCGTTGTAAGTGAATACATTAAGGGCCTCAAGGCTCTCAGCCCCTCAGTTGTTATCGATATCAGCTTTGATGTATCATCAAATAAGCCCTCAGGCGGTGATGATGTAACATCAGGTCTTGCAAATATCAGCGGTGTGGTTACCGATATAAGAACAACAGTTGTTTCAGGTAACACATATTTCTATATTGAGCTGGATAATTCCGATGTATATTACTATGTTGCCGCAGATGTAGCAGATATGGTAGTTCTCATCAATAAGGGTGACAGCATCACTGTTACTATTGATGAAGCAAGCGAAGGACAGCTTGTAGAGGCACTTCAGATGGTTATGGGCACAATAGATACCCCTGCAGCTGAAGAGGTCACAGAGGTTGAAACAACTGCTGCTGCTGAGGAAACAACAGCTGCTGCAGAGGAAACGACAGCTGCATAAAGCCAATAATACGGTTTCGTGAAGCCTTGGGGGAGCGTTTTCGGTAAGTCTTTCAAGGCGGAAAGCTTACTCTTGGCAGTTTTATAAAAATATATACAAAGAAAAAAGGGGCTGTAAAAAAACAGTCTAAAAGGAAAAGGACTACAAACTTACCTGAGGAGGTAGGAATGTAGTCCTTTTTGTGATATAATTAACGTGCGAATGAAAACTAATATCACAAGAAAATATAATACACCATATCAATTAAAATTACCACTGGAAATTGAAAAAATTAT
>JAFSGH010000016.1 GCA_017440965.1 Clostridia bacterium
AACTCAAATTAATCTTCAAGGGTTTCATTTTTTGTCGTTGTTTAATTTTCAAGGTCCGTGTTTTTTCGCCCTCTCTCAAGAGTGCCTTGTGATTATATCACATCGTTTCGCTCTTGTCAAGAACTTTTTTTAATTTTTTTCGGTTTCTTTTTTGCCTCATTTCTGAGTTTCGAAATCGAGTTGCGCTCTTTTTGGCGCTCGGTAATGATACCACAACCGTTGCCGTTTGTCAAGCACTTTTTTTAATTTCTTTTGCACTTTTTTCGGAGGACCCGTTCATTCGCGATCGCTCTCTCGAGTGCCTGCATATATTACCACAAGAAAACGCAAATGTCAACACTATTTTTAAACATTTTTCGTCATTTTTTACAACGATTCCGGGTGTTTCTTGTGCCATCTGCCACATTTATGGTTTAATTGCACTTATCCATACTACATATATGGTTTTTTTGCTCAATTTTATATCACATAATGTTCCTTCAATTTTTCAATCATAGTAATAATCTCTTTTTTCAGCACTTCATCAGCCACATCAATCAACGGTACAAGCACAAAATCCCTCTCATACATTCTCGGATGCGGCAATATAAGCTCCTTTGTCTCTCTCTTCTCATTGCCATATATAATAAGATCAATATCTATTATTCTCGGGCCGTTTCTGAATTTCCTGACTCTTCCCATCCCTGCCTCGATACCGAGACAAACTCCCAGCAATGCTTCGGGAGACAATTCAGAATCAAGTCTTGCACAGGCATTCGTAAAATTATTCTGTTCTTCGTATCCCCAGGGCTTTGTTTCATACATTTCCGATACGGCCTTCACCGTTATTCCCGGCACGCTTTCCATTGCACAAAGAGCTGTCTCAATATTTTCCTTGCCGTTCCCCATATTTGAGCCTAAAGCAATATAAGCCGTATTACCCATTTCGCTTTCTCCTTATCTCAACAGCAACATAACCGAATTCTGCTTTTATGGGAGCCTCAGGCTTTTTAAGAAGCACATCACATTCCGTTATCGACGGGAATTTTTCAAGCACGGTATCAGCAATAACCGCAGCAGCCTTCTCTATCAGATCATACTTTTCGGCCTTGAATGCTGCTGTAACTGTTTTTATTATTTCAGAATAACTTACAGTATCATTAACATTATCAGATACACACGCAGCAGTCAGATCAAGATACACGGTGATATCCGTAATAAAATTCTGTCCGTTCATCTTTTCCTCTTCATGAACCCCATGATAGGCAAACAACTTAAGATCCTTTATAATTATTTTATCCATTATAATACACCTCCGTGATATATTAGCACATTACTCCGCTTTATTCAACCGAAAAAATATTGACACAACCGCTTATATATGTATAATTATATTTATTACATTATATATTGCTTTACACTCTCCCCTCAGCGATAAGCCTGTCGGACACTTCAATAAATCAGCAAAGGAAGAGCGATAATGAAACAAAACATAAAAAAGGGAGTTCTCAGAGGCAAGACAATGATCTTTATCTTGCGGTCAATTCTGAAAAGACCTGCTGTCAGAATACTTAACTTCTCCGACACCGAGCAAAAGATAAATGATCAGCCCTATCTCATCTTTGCTAACCACAGCGATGCCATAGATCCCGCTTATATTGTAAAAACGACAAAACGATATGTACGCTTTGTTATGAGCGACCATGTAATGAGAATGGGTATAATCGGAAAAATATATAATTTTATTGACGCACCCATAGTTTTTGAACGCGAGAAAGGCACGGATGTCTTATATAAAGCTATAGTCGATAACATTAAAGCCGGTGTAAATGTCGCTATGTATCCCGAAGGCGCAATGACCAGTACGGGTGAAACGGGCTTTATTTCAAAGAGAAATGCCGCTCTCGTAAAGGAATGCGACTGTACATTTGTAACATACCGCGGAAAAGGCGGTTATCTCAAAAAGCCCCGTTGGGCAAAAAGCAGCAGAAAAGGCCCCATTTCAGGCGAGGTAGTAAATGTCTATTCGCGGGAACAGATAAGGAATATGTCAGAGGATGAAATTTACGCTCATATCCTTGAGGACCTATATTTCAATATATACGACGAGCAAAGAATTAACCCCAAAGAATATATCGGGGATGATCCTGCCGAATACGCTGAAACGATTCTTTACGGCTGTCCGAGATGTAAAGAGATCGGACATCTCAGAACAAAATGCGATAAAATTTTCTGTTCCTGCGGTTTTGAGGCTAATGTTGACAATTACGGCTTCTGGCACAGCGACGATATGGAATTTGATAACATCCCCGATTGGGATAAATTCCAAAAGGCTCTGATAAAAAGCATCACCGATAAAAAATCGGGCACATCAGAAATTCTTTTCTCAGACAACGAACAGAAAATCTATTCCATTGAAAATTCCGAAATGATAACTCTTTCAGAAAACGGCACCATAAATCTCTGCGGTGACAAGGTTGAAATTATAACAGAAAAAGAGACAACCGCAATTCCCCTTACCCATATTAATTCAGTAAAGGTTTCAGGACAGATGAATCTCCTTCTTGTTACAGAAAAAGGATATTTTGAAATAAGAAGCTCATATCCCCGCTCCGCGACAAAATACATAGTGGGAATAAGATATTTACAAGGCAAGGAGAACAAATAAAAACAAGGGGCTGTAAAAAAGTGCAGACAGCATAAAACAAGATAAAAAAAGGGGTTTCTGAAGCTTTAAAGTCTTCAAGAAACCCTTTTATTATATACTTAAAAAATGACAAAAAACTGCGTTTTTTGATATAAGCTAAATTGCTCACAACGCGAGCAATTTCCTATATATTAAACAAACTTCGCCTCTCGGCGTACCTTTGTACGCCTTCGGGTAACCGAAAAACAAAGCATTGCTTTGTTTTTCGGTTTATTCTGCCTCTTTTTTTCACATCCCTGAAAAGGAGCGGCAAAAAACTTTCGTTTTTACAGCTCCTTTTGTCCGTATAAAACCTGATTTTTTATCTGAAGCTTATCGGAAAATCAGAATAAAGGAGCGTCATAATGTGTTATTCCGCAATCGCAATACTGTTGAATATCAAAAAGACGGTAAATGAAACAGATTATTTTCCAAAGCATCTGCAAGAAGCTGTTTTCACTGTGGCAAAGATGTTCACAATCATCAGCTGTGCTTTTTGCTTTAACCGTGATATCCATATCAGGCATAATAAAGCTGAAAGATGTTTTCTGAAGATCATCCTGTGAAAGACCTTCAGGGATTATTTCCTTTCCGTCAGCATCAAGAATTACAAATCCGTTAAACATACCGGTGGATATAGCATCTGTATCCAACTCAATATTTACCTTTTCACCCGGATAGAAACTCGGATCGGTTTCTACACCGATCTGCGAAACTATCTTTGCATTAATTGCAGTAACCTTTCTTTCCTGAATATCCACACCGGTAATAACTATGTCGCAATCAGGCATATTGAAAGTATTAGACGAGTTATTTATATCAAAACCTTCAATTGTTACGGGGTTACCGTTTTTATCCGCAATAGCCCAATGGGAAAATGCAGCTTTGTTCTTTGCAATAACTGTCACACTTTCACCATATTGATAATTATAAGTATCCTTATAGCTGTTTGACTGTTTAATTGAACCGTTAACCGTACTGACATTCCACATCAGATTTACAGCAATATCCTCAACAGTAATATCATCTATTACGAAAATATCATTTTCAGCTTCGATATACTTTACTGAAATATCATAAATACCGCTGTTTTCAGGACGCCAACCAAACCATGTTCTGTATTTATGCTCTTCCATTACAGATGTGCCGACTTTTTCTCCGTTTACATAGTATTCAAACTCACCATAAAGGCGCTGTGTTGTTCCGATAGTGGTATTAACAACGATATTTGTACCGCTGTAAGTTACAGTTGCGTTCATTTTTGCAGGCACAACCGTAAGCTTAAATGTAATTATTTCAGGAACATAATTTCCGTTGCTGTCATAAACCTTAACAGTGTATTCTTTTGTTGTATGACACTGAAGATAATCATCGGAATGCTTCATTTTATTCATTTCAAGATCATAAAATGATATCTGGAATATAGAAGCGGGACAATTGGACTGCTTTTGCAGTTCAGTTTTAAGAGTACTTGTAATACTGCTCAATCTTGCTGACTGATAAGGCACAATAATTTCGGGAATGATTTCATTACCTGCTTCATCATAGAAATTTATATTACCGATAACATTAACAGAAACAGTAACCGTATCAAAATATTCAGCATCTGCAGCGGCAGGTGTAAATTTTAATTTAATATTGTTTCTTCCCGCAACAAGTTTCTGCTCGGGATCAACAAATGAGAATGTGCCCTCTTCCGTGGTCTCTCCGCCTGTGACAGTAAGTTCAGCTACTTTCGCACCGACATTGATACCTGTTGCATCAAGAACAGGTGCTGTTGTAATAAGGCTCTTAATATTCACCAGGATATCTGTTTCAGAACCGTCATAGCTTGTTGTATCATCAGGAGTAAAGACAACTGTAATGACATTATAGCCTGACGAAAGAACATCATAAGGGTCTTTTATTGAAAAAGAACCTGCAACCTGAGTTTCTGTTCCTTCCTTAACTGCTACACCGCCTGTCAGAACAAGCGTAGAAGCCTTCATATTAGGTTTTGCTGCTGATGCGTCAATGACAGGATCTTCAGAAATAACTGCAATGGGCTTTGTATATGTATCAATAGCCACTTCTGCAGTAAAGGTATCGTCCGTTGCAGGGTTTTCATACTTAACGGTAATTGTTGTATCTTCATTTATGGGAGTCTCTGCCGTAATTCCCTCGGGATAAACGGGCACCCAGAATTTGTTTGTTGTATCATTTGTTGTTTTGTTTCCGACAAGTGTTACTTTTGCCGTAAGAAGAGCAAGAGCTTCACCGTAGGTTGTTCCCACAAAAACAGCAGGGATACTGGGAGCTGTTGCAAGAGTAGCAGTTTTTCTTGTTACCTTAACAAGAACATTTTCATAATACGCACTTTCATGACCGCCGCGCTTTATATCGTCCCATCTTGCAGTAACATATGTGTCTTCATAGAGATACTGATTCTTTCCGCCTGAATTTGCCTCGTCAATATAAAACTGACCGTAAGAGGTTACATTTGTACCGTTTTCATCTACTACTTTACCGCCTGTCTTGGTATAGTTGGTATATGTAGAGAGATTGTCACCGGCATCACAGGTAAAAGCAGGAGGTGTTGTGACCTCAGTATATTTTCCTCTGAGATAGATTACGGGCCATTCACCGGAAACTATATTGTTTTTCATTGTAAGATGACTGAGGCTTCCTGATGTTGATGTTCCGTAGGTTTCAGTATCATCGGGATAGAAAACCAGAGGAGGTTTATATTCGCCTGTGCTTTGAGGATTAAGAGTTGCCTTGTTTCTTATATCGAAATGTCCCGCAACCTCTGTACGGTTACCGTCTGCATCAACATACCAAAGCTGACCGCCTGTAACGGTTACATCTGCAACACATCCTGCTCCCCATGGAACTTCCGTAGGAGATACCGTCGGAGGAATGATGACAACATTTTTACGATCAAGCGTAATTGTTGCAGCACTTGCAAACATCGGTATACAAGATACAAGCATTAAAACTGCTAAAATAATAGAAATCGATTTTTTCATAGTATTTTTTCCTTTCATTAAAATTGTGACCTTACAGGTCGGGTAATGTTGTACAATTTCTTCGATATTCATAAAATATTTTACAAATCACCCCTCTTTTATCTAAAATTTTATTGATTATTCTCCCGATGTCGGTTATAATACAAGTGGAAAGACTATTATCGGAAAAGCAATCATATAGTTTCTATCTTTATGAGGCAATAAAAAAGCCCCGAAGCCGAGGCTTCGGAGCTTAAATTTTACATATTTTATTGACTGATAATTCAACAGATAGTTTCTATCTTTATGATGAGTAATTATTCGTACAAATAGGTTATTTCATCATAATGACAGTTGATATTATAGCATTATATACCAAAAAAATCAATAGTTTTTAAAAAAAATATTGAAATTGTCAAGTATCATAACAATCTGCTTTTCCGATATAACAGAAAGGAGGAAAGAATAACGCTATTTTCAGTCAAAAAAGTGGTCAACTTTCTTTTATGAGTGGAGGTAGATTTTTATGGCAAGAAAAGGTGAAAACATTCGAAAACGAACAGACGGCAGATGGGAAGCGAGATATATAAAAAGCCGAACTGCTGACGGAAAAGCAATACTCGGATATGTTTACGGAAAAACCTATACCGAGGCAAAGGAGAAGAGACAAAAACTGCTGAGTGAAAACCAGCAGCTTATAAGCGGAAGAAGATTTAATGAGTTAACTGAAGCTTTCCTTGTTCAAAAAGAATACAAAATAAAATATTCAACCTATATCCATTATAAAGATTTAATTGATACTCATATAATACCATATTTCAACAACTACCAACTATCTAAGCTCACATCGTTACACATAGAAGAATTTGCCAATGAAAAACTGACCAACGGAAAAATCAACAAGGACGGCGGGCTTTCTCCGAAAAGCGTCAAGGATATATTGTCGGTATTAAGACAGATATTGCAATATGGCGTCGATAAGAAGCTCATTTCAGATGAGGTTCTGAAATTCGGATCTCCCCGTGTCAGTGTGAAATCCGTTGAAACCTTTGATGAAGAGGAAATAAAAATACTGAAAAACAAGTGTCTGAAATCAGAAGAACACTATACTTTGGGTATTCTTATCTGTCTTTATACGGGACTTCGCATAGGAGAGGTATGCGCTTTGAGGTACAGTGATATTGATTTCGTAAATGCCGTTCTATCCGTTACAAAAACAATGATGCGTACAAAAGAATCTGCAAACAGTAAAAAAACTGTCATCAGGATAGACGAACCAAAAACCGTCAACAGCGTAAGAGATATCCCCTTACCTGAAATGCTTATTAATAAACTGCTTGAACAGCGTCTGCAAGCGGTTGGTGAGAATGCATATATTATTACAGGGAATGAACATTTTCTTGAACCCAGAACTTACTATGAGAAATATAAAAAATTCTTAATAGAGTGCGGTATACAGTCGCACTCTTTTCATTGTCTAAGGCATACTTTTGCAACCGTAAGTATTGAAAAGGGCTTTGATTCAAAGACCCTTTCCGAAATACTCGGTCACGCTGATGTTAAAGTTACGCTTAACAGATATGTTCATCCCTCTATCCAAAGAAAGCGTGATTGTATGGATCTTTTTCAGGATGATAAAAAATAATTAGCAGTCAAAATTATCAGTCAGCAAAAACTATCCCCTCGGCACACAAAGGTGCCGAGGGGATTTTATCATAAAGATAGAAACTATATGATTGCTTTTCCGATAATAGTCTTTCCACTTGTATTATAACCGACATCGGGAGAATAATCAATAGGATTTTAGATAAAAGAGGGGTGATTTGTAAAATATTTTATGTTTACTGAAGAAATTGTACAACATTACCCGACCTGCAAGGTCACAAATTTTAAGAAAGGAAAAAATACTATGAAAAAATCTATTTCCATTATTTTAGCAGTTTTAATGCTTGTATCTTGTATACCGATGTTTGCAAGTGCGGCAACAATCACCCTTTCCACTTCAAACATTGAAATAATTCCTCCGTCGGTTACTGTTACCGATATAAATTTCGGTGATTCACTTGCAGAAGTATCTGTTACCGGCGGTCAGCTTTGGTATGTTGACGGTGAAGGAAACAAAACAGAGGTTGCAGGTTACTTTGATATCAGAAATAAGACAACCACCAAGCCTACCGTAGTAGGCGAATACGAGCCTCAGCTGATGTTCTATCCCGAAGATACAACGACCTATAATGCATCCGTCCGTCTTAGCTATCTTACAGCAAGAAAGACAATTAAGGAAGGCTATTCATGGCCCGTAATTTATATTCACGGTACTCTTACCACGATAACAACTCCTCCCTCCTTCACATGTGATGCAGGTGATAACCTTGCAATGTATCCGAACTACACAAAAACAGGCGGTAGTGTTGTTGATGCAAACGGCAACAATGTTACCTCAAAGGGACAGTTTTATATTGATGAAGCAAATTCAGGCGGAAAGAATCAGTATCTTTACGAGGATACCTATGTTACCGCAAGATGGGATGATACAAGCAAATCAGGTTTAGAAAGCTCTTATTATGAGAATGTCCTTGTTAAAGTATCAAAGAAAACCGCTACACTTACAACAGCACCCACCATCCCCGATGTTTTTGTCGGCACAACCTACGGTGATGCCTTGGCACAGCTTACGGCAATGGTTACCCTTAAAGGTGCAACAACCACTTACGATTCAGCAGGTACATATTGGGTTCCCGTATATCCCGAGGGAATTACAGCAGAGACTCCCATAAATGAAGCTACAACAATTACAGTTAAATACGAAAGTCCTGTAACAAACGATACATTCACCTGCGAGGTTGCAATCAATGTTTACGAAAAGCCCGTTGCAGTTATTTCAGAGGCTCCCACGGCTGATACAACAGGCATCAAGCCCGGTATGAAGGCTTCTGCTCTTACACTCACAGGCGGTAAGGCAGTAAAGGAAGGAACTGATATTGAAGTTACGGGCACATTCACAGTAAAAGATCCTGAAAAGAATCTTTTTGCCGGAACAAATAAAATCGATGTAATTTTTACACCTGCAGATCTCGATAATTATGACGGCTCAGAAGGCACAGCAACTGTTGAGGTAGCAAGTCTTATTGTTACACTTCCGACTATTGATGCAACCAATGTTTATGCCGGCGAAAAAGTCTCGAAGCTTATTCTTTCAGGCGGTGAAGCCACAGAAGAAGGTACATTTGTTTTTATATATCCTGACAGGATACTCAGCCCGGGTTCAAACTCCGTTTCTGTCAAATTCATTCCTGCGGCAGAGGGTGCAGAATATTATGAAACAAAGTCAATACTCGTTAAAATTAGTAAAGAATACAGATTCCTTGATAAAGACGGTAATGTTACCACTCCCGTTTATACTATTTCCTACGGAAAAAGACTTAAAGACAACGCAATAAGTGTCAATACAATCTGCAATCAGACAGGCTGTTATCTTAATGCAAAGGAGAAATATGCGATTGACGTGCCCGACGGACAGGATTATATAATATCTAATTCTTTTTCCGGAGTTTTACTTCCCGTAGGTGAGCATACCTTCTATGTTAAGGTAAAGCCCTCGGGCTATACGATAAATCAAACGCCCCCCTATGAAGCAACAACACTGGCATTTATTGTAAAGGTTGAGCCTGTCACAATGAACGTTACAAACGTCAGCCACAGCGGTCTTGATAATGAGCTTATTGTAAAGGTTGACAATATCGGAGCAGAAGGAACCTATGACATCTTTGTTGACGGTGTACAGATAGCCGACAATGCCGAAGCAAAGCATTACGGAACAGATACCTGGCTTACAGTCAAAGCACCGTGGATTGCTGATGTAAAGATAAATAAGGAATACTCCGTTAAGGTAGTTTACAATCCCATTGAAAACGATCCCGTTTCTATGGAAGACTATGAAGGCACGTTCAGAACAAATCATCCCTTTACCGTATATAAGGACGGCAGATTCACAATGTATCAGGGTAAAAATCAAGTCAGCGGAGACAGCTATTCTCCCGCTTGGGAAGGCAGCACAAGAATACAGTGCGTAGTGCCTTATGAGTATCAGGCTGATTTCATAACCTGGTACATCACCGATGAAGACGGAAATGAGCTTGATATTGAGGTTTACGGCATTGAAAAAACTCAGGGTACAGGTACACAGGTAGGTACACTTGTTGAAACAAAGGTTGAAGCTGAGCTTTCTGATACCACAATTTACTTTGATATGCCCAACTGTAATGTAAGAGTATCATATAAAACTCAGTCACAGCTTGACGAAGAAGCAAAGCAGGAGGCTATAGATAACTGTAATTGTCTTTGCCACTATACAAATCCCATCGCAGAATTCATCTGGAAGATAATCTCCTTCTTTATGAATCTTTTCGGAATAGATAAACCCTGCAACTGCGGTTATCCTCATATTGTAAAATAACTGCACTCCTTTAGAAATCAAAACAAAACCGACCGTTTATCAGCGGTCGGTTTTGTATATATCAGTTCTGTCTGTAGTCCTTAAGGAAGTCTCCGAGATCTCTCATTGCCTTTGCAAGCTGCTCAGCCTCGGGAAGCATAACTATACGGAAGTGATCGGGATCCTTCCAGCTGAAGCCTCTTCCGGGAATTATCATTACATGCTTTGAATGGAGATAATCCATAGCAAACTGCTGATCATCGGTTATATTAAAACGCTTAACATCAAGCTTGGGGAAAAGATAGAATGCAGCAGAGTTTTTGACATATGTAATACCCTCTATCTTATCAAGCTCTCTGCAACAGGCTTCTCTCTGCTCATAGAGTCTGCCTCCGGGAACGATCATAGCTCTTGTACTGTCAGGATCGTTAAGAGCAGCAGGAATAACAAGCTGCATAAGAGCGTTTGCACAAAGACGCATTGCTGAAAGCTGTACGAGACCTGCAATAAAATCGGAAGCACTTTCCTTTGCACCGCTTACAACCATCCATCCGCAACGGAAGCCGCAGATAATATGGGACTTGGAAAGACCGTTCATTGTAATGCAAAGAAGATCGGGACAAAGAGTTGCTGTTGAAACATGCTCAAGATCATCCATAACAAGTCTGTCATATATTTCATCAGAGAATATAACAAGCTGATGCTCTCTTGCAATAGCAACTATCTGCTCAAGAAGCTCTACGGGATACAATGCACCTGTAGGATTATTGGGATTTATAAGAACAATTGCCTTTGTTTTTGATGTTATCTTTGATTTTATATCCTCAAGATCAGGATACCAGAGGCTCTGCTCATCGCAAATATAATGAACGGGCTTTGCACCTGCAATATGAACAGAGTTGGTCCACAAGGAATAGTCAGGTGAAGGAACAAGTATTTCATCGCCGTAATTAAGAAGAGCTGTGAGAGCCATTGTAACGAGCTCGCTTACGCCGTTGCCGATAAATACATCATCGGGAGTGATCCCCTCGATGCCCTTACCCTTGTGATAATTACAGATAGCCTCTCTTGCATCGGGCATACCCTTAAGATCACAGTAAGCAACTGCCTTATCTGCATTATTGAGAAGGGCGTTCCTTACAGAATCAGGCATACCGAAATCAAATGTTGCAGGATTACCTGTATTAAGTCTGAGGACATCAATACCCTCTTTTCTCATTCTGTTGGACTCAACAAAAACCGGGCCTCTTATGTCGGAATGAACCAACTGAAGCTTATCAGATCTATTTATTTCTCTCATGATCAATTCTCCTTTTTTACGGTTGATATGAAACGGGAAGCTGCTCCGTTTCTGATTCTATGCTGATAAAATTATTGTGCTCAAAATATGACCAATACATTCTGAAGGGACTACAGAAGTCATCTACCGGCACATAAAGCTGTTCTCTTTCAAGTCTCAGACAAGGTGCCTTCATTCTGTGCTCTCCTTCTGAAGTGATCATAACGTCACTGTTTTCCGTAAACTCTGAAAACCTGCCATAGACCTCTATTCTTACCTTGCCCTCGGAATGCTTGGATTCACCGCCGATAAATTTAACTATCTGCGCCGCAGGCACATACCATACACCGTCAATGCACTGAGGCAGGGTATCCATTACACATATTCCGAGATCATATCCCTTGAACTTTATTCTGGGACGGTTATATCTCGGAGCGCGTCTTATGGGGGTTATAGTATCATCTGTCTTATCAATAACACATCTGTCAACTATTCTGCCGTCCTCAACATATGCTGTAAGCGTACATTTATCCTTGTCGATATCAACGATACTGAACATTGAAAGATCCTCTTCATGCTCATATGTACAATCATTCCATACCTTGGGAACAACTCTTGTTCCGGGAGGATTTCTGTTACCGCTTCCTATATTATAATGTATAGTACCCTCGGAAGGTCTGTCATAAAGACCGTTATTGCGTCTCGGATAGCTTCTTGCATATGAATGCTCATGCCCGGAGAACATAATATCATATTTCTCGATACCCTCCATCATAGGCGGATATGTTTCATAGCATTCAAGATTGGGACCGGAATAGCAGACAGGAAAATGATGTGCCGCAAATTTCCACACTGCATCACTCTCGGCAGCCGTCTTAACAAGCCATTCATTGATATATTCAAAGCCACTCGTTCCTGTTACCGCAAACATCGCATTACCGTATCTGAAGGAATAATTAGGAACTATCCAGCCTTCAGGTCCGTTTTCAGGATAAGAATATCTCAACTGATTGGTAAAGTAAGTTGCATGCTCGGAATAATATTTACCGGTAAAGGTAAAATAATCCTCAAAGCCCATATCATCGTGATTTCCCATACAGAACATAACGGGGACGGACTCAATTATTCCCTTGAGTCCTTCAAAAAGCCCTGTCCACTGAACATCTGTCTGTCCGCAGTTTGTATTGTCGCCTGCAGTCAGAATAAACTTACACTCGGGATGCTCGGAAAGGATCTTTTTTACAACCTCGCCGAGAACCGAATAGTCTGCAGGAGGATTAGGACCTCCCGTCTGAACATCGGAAAGGCATAAAAACGAAAAACGCTCAACATTGCTTTTTTCACTTGTAAAATAATACACATCGCTTCTGTTTTTGCTGTCACCGCAGGTATATTCATATTTCGTATCAGGCTTCAATCCCGACATATCTGCAAAGAAAAAGCTGCTTTCATCAACATCAGTCTTAAAAGCATTTCTTTTGGCATCTGCTCTTGTCCATTCTTCCGTAGAGCCAGCCTCTCTGTAAAGAGCAAAGCCCTCGGTAACACTGACATCACAACGCCATCTTACAGTTATAGTTTCGGAAGGATCGCCCTTCAAAGACAGCATTATCTGATCGGGAGACTGACCCGAACCTCTTATGCTCTTCCACTCCTGTGCCGTCATAGCTACTTTCCTTTCAACATAACATTCAAAAGTCTTATTTATTTTATCAGCATTAGATAGGATTTGCAAGAAAAAGATTACAGATATACTATATATTTATTTTATTATATTAATTCATTAAAATAATAACCGCTGTACGGAATAGGCCGTACAGCGGTTGCACTTATTTAACCGTGAGAACGAGATTATTTATTTCGATATATTCATTTACCGCATAAACCTCATTGCCTGTTTCATCCGTACCAACCTGATACATGGGAATCTGAGCCACCACGGAAATCTTGTCTCCGCTTACGGCATCATCAGATACCTTATATTCAAAAGAATATACATCATTATCTGCGATATTACAGGTTGACGCCACGATACCTCTGAGAGCAACATATGCGGGATCCTCTTCAGCCATATAGTTTGCAGCAAGAATCAAGGAGGAATCAAGTCCTTTTGCTTTTTCATCATATAAATATTCGATCTTTCCTTCAGCGAAAACAAAGATATCAAAGCAAGCTGTATTAATTCCGTCCTTTATATGTAACACAACACTAACAGAATCGCCTGCATTTACCTCTGTGCTTTCCGTTAACAGAGATACAACGGGAGCATCAGGCTTAGCAACCGTTTCAGGCTCGGTCGTTTCATCATTTCCCGTATTGGCACAGGAAGCTAAGGACAGCACAAGCACCAATGAAAGCAATATACATATCAGCTTTTTCATAATAACACCTCTGAATCAGACAAAATCTCTGAGACGCTTACTGCGGTTGGGATGACGAAGCTTTCTGAGCGCCTTTGCCTCTATCTGGCGTATACGCTCTCTTGTAACATTGAATTCCTTGCCGACCTCTTCAAGAGTTCTGGGATGACCGTCATCAAGACCGAAGCGAAGACGGAGCACCTTAGCTTCTCTCGGAGTAAGAGTGCTTAAGGCAGCACCTATCTCCTCTTTAAGCATTGCCTGAGAAGCAGCCTCTGCGGGAGCAAGGGCCTCTTCATCGGGGATGAAGTCACCAAGATGGCTGTCTTCCTCTTCACCGATAGGTGTTTCAAGTGAAACGGGCTCCTGAGCAACTCTCATAATTTCTCTTACCTTATCAACAGACATATCAAGAACCTCTGCAATATCATCTGCAGTAGGCTCCTTGCCGTTCTGATGCAGAAGCTGAGAATTTGCCTTTTTTACTCTGTTGATGGTTTCGACCATATGAACGGGAATACGGATAGTTCTTGCCTGATCTGCAATAGCTCTTGTAATAGCCTGTCTTATCCACCAGGTTGCATAGGTAGAAAACTTAAAGCCTTTAGTATAATCGAATTTTTCTACCGCCTTTATAAGTCCGAGATTGCCCTCCTGAATAAGATCAAGGAACTGCATACCTCTGCCTGAATACTTCTTTGCGATACTTACAACAAGACGGAGATTTGCCTCCTCAAGACGGCGCTTTGCCTTATCATCATTCTGAGAAATTCTTATAGCAAGATCAATCTCCTCTTCGGCGGTAAGAAGAGGTATCTTACCGATATCCTTAAGATATACCTTTACGGGATCATCCATTGTAAGAGCCTTGCTGTCTTCACCCGTATCATAAGCCTTTGCTATATCCGAGTCAAAGCTGAGAGTATCCATAGCAGCCTCACTCATATCGTCAATAAGCTCAATGTTGTTAGACTCAATAAGCTCATACAGTTTGTCCAGCTCCTCAACATCGAAATCAAGCTCTATCATAAGAGAGTCGATTTCCTGAGTTGAAAGCTTTCCTGCAGCCTTACCCTTTTCAATGAGATGATTAATCGCAGTTTTTTTATCCTGACCTTCCATTTTACACACCCTCCGGTTTTTTCTTTTCTCTTTTTTTTCTGAAGAGATCTCTGTACTCTTCATTGGACAGCTTCCCCACATCGGGAGCATTTTTCTTTGCCTTCTCTTCTATAAGTGTATTTATACACTGTTTGCACTCTTCAACGGAATTGGCAAGCTCCGATATCTTAGCATTAAGATATGCAAGATATGCCATTTCCTCGTTTTCGGCATCCTCATTAAAGGAAACGAGATCCAGACTTCTGCCTGATTGGATCCTCGAAGAAATATCTTCAAAATAGCGTCTGCCGAACTCTGTCACAAAAACATCCGCCTCAAGAATGCCCTTAAGCTTTTTCAGATAATCGGGATGCTTCAGCAGCGAGGCAAGAATCACCTCTTCTGCCTTAACCGCTCTCACATTACTCTTCTTTTCAGGATTCGGAGAGCTTATTTTATCATCACCGAGAACAGTTTTCATAGCAGCATCAAACTGAGCACTGTCATGAGCCTTTTTCATAAAACGCCGCTGTTTTTTAATCTGCTGCTCTATAGCCGACTTCTGAACATTCAATTCCTCGGCAAGCTTAGACACATAAAGATCCCGCTCTATTGCATTTTCAACTGCAGCAAGCACTGCGACCGCTTCATTCAGAAAGCCGAGCTTTCCGTCTTCGGTTGATATATCAAATCTGCTTCTTGAGTCATTCAGTGCAAACTCCGTATCATTGACTGCAGAGCTTATGATCTTATTCATTTTCTCCTTGCCCTGAGTTTTAATTATCTCATCAGGATCCTTACCGTCCTGAAGATGCATTACCTTGAGCTTCATCGGCGAGGATGATAGCATTGAAAGAGCTCTTTTCGTCGCCTTTTTTCCCGCTTCATCAGAGTCGAAGCATAAAGTAAGCTCATCGCAGTACCTTGAAAGCAGTGATACCTGCTCTTTTGTAAAAGCAGTTCCCAGTCCCGCGACTGCATTTGTAAAGCCCGCCTGATGCATTGCTATTACATCCATATAGCCTTCGCAAAGTATCAGCTTTCTTTCTCTGTTATTCTTTGCAAAGTTCAATGCATACAGAGCCTGGCTCTTTTTATAAACCACCGTATCCGAGGTATTGAGATATTTCGGCTTGGAATCGTCAAGCACTCTCCCGCCGAAGGCAATAACATTGCCTCTGAGATCTATTATCGGAAACATCAGGCGGTTTCTGAAGGCATCGATAACAGAGCCCTTTGATGTCCTTTTGGCAAGGTCAAAAGAAACAAGCTCCGCCTCATTATAGCCTTTTTCCTTCAGATGCTTTATAAGTGCATCCCACTTTGCGGGAGCAAAGCCGAGACCGAAGGATTTTACGGTTTCAGGTGCAAGCCTTCTTTTATCAAGATATGCCCTTGCCTGCTGCGCCTCAGGGGAATAAAGATACGCGTGAAAGAATCTTGCCGCCTCTCTGTTTGCCTCATAGCATCTTCGCCTTAATCTGTTGATCTCATCGTCAACGGGATCAAGGGGCATTGCCAAGCCTGCTCTTTCACAGAGAAATCTTACCGAATCGGTGTAATCGAGCCTCTCTATATTTTTAATAAATGTAATTGCGTCTCCGCCTGCTCCGCAACCGAAGCAATAGTAAGACTGAGTATCTCTGTAAATAACAAAACTGGGAGTTTTTTCGGAGTGAAAGGGACAAAGTGCCACCGGCGTCCTTGAGCCTCTGTGTCTTATCTCCACATATCTTCCGATAAGCTCTTCAATATCGGTTCTCGATCTCAATTCCGCAAGAAAGTCGTCACTAAAACGCATTTTTCACTCCTCCTTTCCCCTAAAAAAGACTTTTCAATAACTATATACAACAAAAAACTTAAAAGTCCTTTATTTTTTTATTTAAATGCTGTCAAATTTTTCGCCTGTCTTCTCTGCACTTACCTTGCCGAAGGAGGCTTCCGTAAGTGCTGCTCTGAATGCATCCTCATCGGACGACTTAAGACGGAAGACAAGAGTGACATTTTCACCGAAATCCGTCTCCTCAATAATTCCGCCGAATTCAGGAACAAGCGTGGAAAGTCTTCCGTAAAAACTGTAATCGCACCGTACCTTCAATACACTGCAGGGACTCATCCTTATGATATTTGCACCCTCCACCGCAATTTTTGCACTGTGCGAATAAGCTCTCACAAGACCTCCCGCACCGAGAAGTATCCCTCCGAAATAACGGGTAACCACCACACACACATCAGTAAGTCCGTTTTTCTTTATAACATCAAGCACGGGGACACCTGCAGTGCCCTGAGGCTCACCGTCATCCGAATATCTTGAATATTCGGGGGATCTTATCTGATATGCATATACATTATGAGTAGCATCAGAATGGCGCTTTCTTATTTCATTTATAAATTCAACTGCCTGCTCCTGAGTAGTGACAGGAGCGCAATAGCCTATAAATCTTGACTTATTGATAATATATTCCTCATCATAACGCCTGCTGACAGTAATATATTCTTTCATAAATTATCCCTCCGATACAAAGTATCTTTTTCAGAGCTTTGTACATTTTCACACAAAAACGAAAAGGATGAAAAAAACGGCATTTATAAAATGCCGTTTCTAAAGCCAATGTCAACTTATTACTTGGTTTCGATATTATAGCGCTTCTTGAATCTGTCAACACGTCCGCCGGTATCAACGAGCTTCTGTTTACCTGTAAAGAAAGGATGGCAGCTTGAGCAAATATCAACACGAAGATTCTCTTTTGTTGAGCTTGTTTCAAAAGTTGCACCGCAGGCACACTTTACAACAGTGGGCTTATAGTTGGGATGGATTCCCTGCTTCATAATACGTTTCACCTCTTTCGATAAAGTTAACAGCATAAATAAACAGTCGAAATACACGAAATTACATACTTCCGCTTAAATAGCAAAAGCATTTTATCACATAAAAACACAAAATGCAAGTACAAATTTATATTTAAATGAAAAAATCATATATAAAGAACCGTACTTTTTTTGAGCTTCAGCGAATAAAGTATACATTCCTTTACAGGAATACCCATAGATTTTACAATAGCCTCTGAATAAAGAGCCATCTGTGAGCGGTAGCGCACCGACAGAGTATCAATATCATCAATATTGTCCGTTTTATAGTCAACGATGACAGCCTCACCGTTTTCAACAAACAAAAGGTCGATTTTGCCTATTACAACCGTCTTTTCCGCAGAAAATTCTTCAGGAACTGACATATCCGTTTCGCAAATGCTCTTTGCCATGGTGAACTGCTTTTCCCTGAACACCGCAGTACTGCTTTCTGCCCTTTTTACGATATCGGAACTGACAAAATCCTTTATAGCATCTGTATCTACAGCGGCAGCCTGCTTTTCGGTAAGCCGTCCTTCTCTTATAAGCCTGTCTCTTTCACTGTCTATAAACTCTCGGCAGACCGTAAAATCGCAATATTGCAAAAATCTATGTGTTGCCGTACCTATATCCGCAGGTGACAGTGCAGAAGAGAACATAAATCCGGGGACACTTTTTCCGAAGCTTCCTGCATCAAAATGCTCAGATGCAAGGGAGGAAGCAGTATGTTTTGATAAAGAGGAGGCGACATCAGCCCACTTATACTTAAAGGAAGCCCTTTCGGATATCTCAGCAACTATCCGCTTATCTGTTGCAGCTCTTTTAGTTACAGAAGAAGCAGCAGTGCAGCTCTCAAGGCTGTCAACAAATCGGACATTTACGCTTCCCGTCGGTTTCTCTCTGACCGGAATAGTATTTCTGAGCACCTTACCATCGGGATGAGTTATAAAGCAATATAAAAACCACTGTGCCGCACAGGATGCATATCTGACAAGATATGCAGGTACCTTATCCATATTTGACAAAAGACATTCCGCTTTTTCAAGCTTTTCTCTTGCCTTTTCCATGGCTGAAACGATATGAAGCTCCTGCTTTGCTCTTGTCAGAGCAACATAATAGACTCTCAGCTCCTCGCTCATGGAATTATTCTCGGATTCAGTCTTTACCGCAACAAACGAAAGAGTCTCATAAAGCTTAAGCTTGTCCGCCTCTTTACGCTTGATGCCCACACCGTTTTCGTGGCTTATGACAAGATTTTCCCGAAGCTCCGTCTTATTGAAATTTTTAGATGTACCCGCTACATAAACAAAGGGAAATTCCAATCCCTTTGAGCGGTGCATAGTCATCACCCTGACACCCGTTGCAGAGCCGTTGTCTCCCGCGTCACCGTTATTCTCACGCATCATATCAAGGAATTTCACAAAGCCTCCGAGAGTAGGATATACTTCACAATTGGCTTCTGCTATCTCAACAAGCCTGTTCAGATTCTGTTTTCTGCGATCCCCCTCTGTCATTGCACCTGCAAGATATATATAAGATGTATCAATATATATCTCACGGATAAGTGCATCTATACCGGTGCATGCGGCAATCTTTTTATATCTGTCAAGGGCCTTTACCAGACCGATACATTTTTCATTACCGTTATCGGCCGCCTTAAGCACACAGGAATAAAACGGGCCTTTTCTGCCGTAATTTGTTCTGAGAGCGGCCGCATCATCAGCATCAAAGCCGAAAAGAGGTGACATCATTACGGCAAGAAGATCTATATCCTTCATAGGATTATCAATAACCTTAAGAAATGAAACGACAGTTTTAATTTCAGGAGCTTCAAAAAAGTTTTCGGAGGATTCTGCAGATACGGGAATCCCCGCCATTTTCAGCTCCTCTGAGAAATATTGAAGTATTCCGGCTCTTGAACGAAGAAGAATACAAAAATCCGAAGGCTCTGCTCTTCTTTTTTTATCTCCGCTTCCTACATATGCAGTTTCAAGCTGAGCTTTAATTTTTGATGCAATATACCTTGCCTCAACAGCCGCCTCATTTTCACCGTCGGAATCCATTACCTCATAAAACACATCCGCGGTATCCTCGGGAGTAAGGCTTTCGGGGAAATGAAGCATCTCATCGTGATTATAGTCTATTTCACCGCATTCCCGTGACATAAGCGTTGAAAATATGAAATTTACACCGTCAAGAATACCCTTTCTGCTTCTGAAGTTTTCCGAAAGGATTATCTTTGACGGCTTATATGTACCGTCATAATAATCGAAGCTGTCGCATTTTTCTATAAATATTTCGGGACTTGCCAGTCTGAAGCGGTAGATACTCTGCTTGACATCTCCCACAAAAAACATATTCATTCCGTCTTTTGAGACTGTTCTGAAAAGAGTATCCTGCGCTCTGTTGGTATCCTGATATTCATCAATAAGTATTTCCGAAAATGTATCGGTAAGCTCTCTTGCAAGGGGTGTTTTATTATCCTCTGCAGTACTGTCGCAAAGTAAAGAAAGTGCAAAATGGGAAATATCGGAAAATGAAAATGCCGACATCTCCTTTTTCATTTCAAGCAGACATTCATTATATTCCTTTACAGCTTCGGTAAGCTCCCTTGCTATCAGAGCTAATATCTCTGTATCCTCCTGATTCTCGGCATCGGTACAGCACATCATTGCGGGCATTTTCTGAATTACCGTTTTATAAGCATCACGCTTTTCCTTTGCGGCCTTTTTATACGGGTTATCGGAATAACCCTTTTTTAACCTCGGGAAAGCTCTGTCTTTTCCCGTAAATCCTGCCGACGCTTTTTCAAGAGCGGCTATCTTGCCGTCCCAGTTCTCCGTCTTAAAGACTGAAAATGCAGTCTCGATAACCTGCCTGTCCACGGCATAAAGATCATATAAAGCAGCCTCCAGCTCTTCATCCTCGGAGATATCCCTGAAGGCTCCGTTAAGCAAGGCAAAGCAATAATCAAAGGCAAAGTTTATTTTTTCAATAATATGTCTTCCCCAGATGCTTTGGGCGGCATCAGAGGGCTCAAAATTTAAATATATACCGTCAAGCCATTTTTCGGGTTCAGGCTCACTCATTGAAAAATCCGATAATTTTATTATGGTTTTCATAAGTCTTGAATCATTCTTGCCAGCATCAAACATTCTTGCAAGAGGATCAAATGTATCGGGTGTCTCACGGAATCTTCTCTCGCACACCTTTGTCACGGCGGAATATTTGAGTGCCTCCGTCTCCGCATTGGAAAGTATCCTGAAATCTGCTTCAATACCGAGGCTATGGCAATTCTGCCTGACGAGATTTATGCAAAAAGAGTCCATAGTGCAGATCTGCATCTCTCCGAGCCTTGACAAAAGAAGTATATATTCATTTCTTCTGTCCTTTTCCGTAGCCATCTTATTTGTTATCGAATTATATATCCTTGTACGCATCTCTGCCGCAGCGGCATTTGTAAAGGTAACAACAAGTAAGGATTCGGGTGCAACAGCATTTTCGGGAGCAGTAAGCTTTCTGACTATTCTTTCAACAAGAACACTTGTTTTTCCGCTTCCTGCGGCGGCAGAAACGAGCACCGTTCCGCTTTTTGCTTCTATCGCGTTTTTCTGGGCATCAGTCCAGCTTCTTTCAGCCATTATCCTCACTTCCTTTCAGTAATTCCACTGCCTTATCATGCTTTAATCCCAGCGGTGTTCTGTGCTCATCACCGCTGCATCTTCTGCATATGTCCTTATAATCACAGTACACACAGGGAGCTTTATCCTCACTTGCAAGAACGGGCAGCGCGGCGATCTCACCGTTATGAAGCGCCGTACCCATTTCCTCAAGCATACTGTCTATCTTTTTATGAAGTCTGTAAAAGCCGTCAAGAGACAGCAGCGTTCCCTTCATCACACCGTTTTCATCAATGCTTGCATTAATAAAGCGCCCCGCACAGCTTTCCTCCATTCCCTTTATAACATCAGAATCTTCAAGGATCATTCCGTTCATTCTTCCGTTTTTAAGTCTCTGCTCAGCAACAGCCTCCTCACTGTCGTGTCTGCCGAGATTTTTTCCCGAGGCATTTGCAGGCACATAAAGAATACCTGCAGGTATCAGTTCATCGAAGCCGTAACGCTTTGCTCCGTTTTCCCATATGCACATAAGATAGATCACCATCTGCATATTAAGACCGTCAAAGACATCGCTGAGCAAGAAGTCCTTTCCGCCCGTCTTATAATCGACAACTCTTACATAGGCGTTATCGCCGTTATCCATAATATCCACGCGGTCGACCTTACCGCCTACATATATTTTTCCTCCGTCAGGAAGAGTAAGCTCATATGTCGGTATACCGTCCTCAGAGCCTATATTCAATTCAACATCTGCCGTTTCAAAACTGCACTCTGAGAATTCAAGTATCATCCTCGACAAAATTGCAAATGCCGTTTCCTTTGTTTTATCAAGGCTTCTGTTAAGAAGAATGCTCTTATCCTCTCTTCCGCCCATAAATTCCGATATAAAATCCTCTGTTATATCACTTATGAGCAACTTGAGCTCCGCGACTGTTAATGAACAAAGCTCTTTGTTTGATCTGTTTTTCAGAATATTCTCAAGCAGGTGATGGATAAGAAGTCCGTTTATCCTTGCATCAAGATCTGCAACTCTGAGTCTTCTGATATTCATACCGTACTGGCAGAAATACTTAAAAGCACAGGAATAATAGACCTCAGCCTTTGACGGTGTCAGATACATATCTTCACCGAAAAGAGCTACCGCCTTTTTTCTGTCATTAATAGCTACAGGCGTTCCGTCCGCCGCTTTTTTCAGAGCATCAAGTCTTTTTCCCTGAGAGCTATCTCCGATATACTCCTCAAGTGCAACAGACACTGCATCAGCTTTTCCGAAATTCACGGCACACTGCTCAAAGGCAGTTTCAAAGCTTCCTATCTTATCAAGCACACTAAGTGCTCTGTCATCCTCTGTTTTCACACGGGGAAGGATCTCTTTTATTTCCTTTATTATCTCTGAAGGCTCAGCCTTTGCTCCCGACATATCCGCTCTCGGATATGTCACATACAGACCTTCAGTTGCATTTGTAAGAGCCAGATATGCAATCATTCTTTCCTCTGCGTAAATATTCTCGGGAATGTTTTCAAGAATAAAATCATTTCCGCACAGCAGCCTTCTTTCAGAGGAAGTAAACAGACCTCCGCTTACGGGTATCTCAGGGAAATTACCGTCATAACATCCGAGCACAAACACAGCCTTCGGCTCAAGATGTCTTGTCCTGCCGATAGTACCTATTACGATCTCATCAATTCCTGCAGGTATTCTTCCGATATCGCCTGACGCCAGAATTATTCTGAGCAGCTCATAAAAGCGGCGTTTTTCCGCAGTCCTTTTATCAAGAACCTCATAAAGTGCATCAAGCGAAGCCGTAACGGTATCCCACACTGCGGAGCATTCTATAGCCGCGGCTTCATTTGAGCTTTCATAGAGGCTTTTGGCATATCCGAGAAAATTCTCCGATGCATTTATCTCAACCAGAAATTCGTAAACCGCCCTGCAGGAACGGGCACCGTCATTCTCAGATAGTCTCTTTCTTAAGGTAAGCACAGGGGCAGTTATTTTTTCCCGAAGTGCGTTCAGCCTTTCAAGCCTTGAAGAAGAAGTCTCCGTCTCACGCTCTCCGAAGCCGTCGGGATGCCCCGTGAACGGCTTTGTCCATAAATTTTTATCTATCTGCCATATATAAACATAATTTTCAAGCTCTGCACATTCCTCTGTGCTTATTCCGACAAGTCCTGTCTTAACATATGAAAAAACCTCTTCAGTGCTGAAGCCAAAAACTGCAAGACTGACAGCCGACAAAAGCATCTTCACAAGCGGAGATTCACTTAAAGGAACTCTCTTATCCTCAAAAACGGGGATACCGTATTTTCTGAGCGACTGAGAAAGAGCTTTTGCATAGCGCCCGCTTCTCTCGCTCACGCTTATATCACGGCATCTGTAGCCCTTTTGCAGCAATTCTCTTATCTTAAGTGCGACCGCATCGCATTCGGAATATCTGTCCGAAGCCTCAATAAGCGTTACCGCAGAGCATTCATTTGCATATGAATCCTTTTCCGCGCAGAACAGTGAATTCCTGAGAGCATCAAGTTCAGGGACGGGATGGGAATCATTTATATTTATATCAGCGCATTTTATTCCTCTTTTTGATGCGGATGCCCTGATTTTTCTGCAGTTACGAACAGCGTGAGAAAATGCCTGTGAATCATAGGCATTAACGCTGTCGGGAGCAAAAACAGACACATAGCATTCCTTGGTCTGAGCCATAATTTCTTCGATCAGCTTCATCTGCGCACCGGTAAATCCTCTGAAATCATCGAAGAAAACCGATGCTTCCGAGAAAACATCATTTTCCCTCAGAAAATCGGTCATAACGGCAATATTATCCGATGCCTCGGAAAAGCGTTCCGTAACAGATGCTTCATATACCGTAAATATCCTTGCAAGCTCATTTGTCTTGCGCTTCAGTATACCCTCGGGCAGGCTTAACGAAACCCTGAAAAGCTCAGAGACACTGAGTCCTGCCTGACGGATCTCCGAATACTCTCCGAGAAGCAGCTGAACAAGGGCAGGTCTTGAGCCGTGCTTACGGTATATATCAAGCTCATCTGCACATTCCTCAACGGCAAGACTCATAAAAACATTTCTTGCCGTTTCATCTGCCTCAGGCTTTACCCTGAAGCCGTTATTCTCAAGTACATCGCCCGAAAGATGCGTAAAGCTTGTGACGGTAAGCTTATTGCTGAGCATTTCCCCGTATGTAAAAAGAAAATCTCTGTCTCTCTCAAAGCTTGCCTGCTCGGGCACGATAAGATAGACTCTTTCCCCGTTATTAAGCTTTTCGCATATCTTTTCGTATATAAATTTTTTCTTAGCAGGGTTATATGTGCCTGTCAAAAATGTCAACATATTCATTCTCCTGTATTTTCGGAAATTGTTATCTAAAAAACAAATTAATGATTATCATATTGCTTAAATGAAAAAGTGAAGTTAGGGTAAATAGCTTAAGAGACCTTCAAAAATTCAAATAAGCAGTATTTTGTGGCTTTTAAGGAGTGTGCACTACTCCTCAAAGCCGAAATTTAATATATTTCACTGTCGTTTAGGCATAGCAAAACAGACAGATTGAAACCTCGTTTTGTCAAAGTGAACGCAACCTGCCTTGGGTTAAAAATATGTTGCGGTCACCATCTGCAATTGGTTTAAGTTACTTTTTCAGCAGAGCCGGTGTTAAATTTACCTCGTCTGCCGGTACGGTATGTAGCCCCATCAGCTCCATCAACCGAAGTATGCTCTTGTCGGTGGTAACTTCATAGGGAGATTTGTTGCCGAGCGATTCTCGGCGGATACTGTTAATGTTGTTGGCAAGAAGGAGCATATCTTCCTGCGTGTATGGATTTAAAGTTTTGCCCTTTGGCAGAACGTAACGGATAAATTCATGGTTCTTCTCAATCTGTGGCTTTTGCCAGGATGCTTGAGGATCACAGTAAAAGACTTTGGTTCTCTTTTTGCCATCCTCGGTAGTTTCTAAATCTCTTGTATGCTTGAACTCGCTGCCGTTGTCGGTTAGAATTACCGGAAAAACTTTGCGGAATTCTTCAATCCCTAAAAGACCCGTCAGCATATCGAATTGTTCTACTACTGTGTCGGCTTTTCCGTCACGCATAAGAAGCATCAACATCATATTGGTATTGCAGAAATGAAGGGTTAAAAGGCGCTTTCCTTGTTCTCGGCAGCCCTTGACCGTATCCATTTGAATCACAGGTGTATCGGGATGCTTTTCCATATATTTCAGGTAATCGTCATAGCCTCTGTTTTTGCGAAATTCTTGGTTCAAAAAGCCTTCGGACACTTCTTTTTTCTTCTTTCTTGGCTTGTAGGCTACCTTTCGCCTGAGGTCAATATTTCCCACGCTTAAAACACCTTGATCAATGTAGCGGTAAAGAGTTCTTTGTGAAATGCCAAGCTCCTCGCCGTGCTCCGACCATATATGTGTCAGCGGTTGTCCTTTCAGAATCAGTGGTGAAACCAATTCGTCAAGCCTTTCAAGCTCTTCTCCACGGGTTTGGATCTTACTTCTGGAATCGGAATATCTTCGCCTTGCCATAGCATCTGCTTGCTGAGCGATGTAGTAGGCTCTATCCGCTTTACATTTTCTTTTCCGCACACAGACATTGCAGACATACGGCGGTTTGGAAAGCACAACGCAAGGTAAATTGTTGTATCTTGTGCAAAGCTCTCTGCAATCGTATTCATGGCAAGTCACACACCGCCTTGAGCATCCTTCCTTTCCGCATAATCCTTTGGTTTTACACTCTCCGGCAAAACGACAGTCTTTTCCAAAGTGATGTTCTCCCGGAGCAATGGTTCGGTTGGCTCGTATCTCCCTTGAAACACTTTCAGGAGATTTACCTATCTTTTTAGCAATCTCGCTTAGCTTTAATTTTTCATAGATGCCGCACTCGATCACAATTCGGTCTTGCAATGTTAAACGACTCATTTTTTCCTGCTTTCCGCAGACAGTAACCGTTTGTATTTTACCATATCCGCCGCCAACCTTGACTGAACGCTGATGAAAATGCTTTGCTTTTTTCACCGAAGGCGACGGAAACTCAGAAATATCTATTCTTTTTCGCCTTCGAAACGGCACATTGTAGCATTTTCCTCACCAACCCGTCAAGGTCATGCCAACTTCGTTGGTGGCGGCTTCCTCAGGCTCTGAAAATCTTGAAATATCTATATATACCATACTCTTTTGTCAAGGTGAACTCCGGGTATTTTTCATTTTTTACCTCGAAAATCCGAACTTCACTTTGGCAATTTAGGA
>JAFSGH010000017.1 GCA_017440965.1 Clostridia bacterium
ATGCTTTTTTACTTTATAGGAAATTCCTTCCTATAAAGTAAAAAGATTATATGTCCCGCCGAACGGGAAGTAAACTTCCCTCGGCGATGGACTATACGAAAGCGTTTCGCCGCAGGCGTACGGCGAAGCCGTTTTCTTGTTATTTTATCGGCACCCTTTCAGGATAAAAGGGTGCCGAAGATCAGTTAAGAAAGCCCTGAATTATTATTTCTTCTGCCTCCTCGGGTGTCATACCGAAGGTCATAAGCTTAAGGAGCTGCTCGTTATTAATTCTGCCGATCGCCGCCTCGTGAATGATGGCAGCCTCTGCGTGATTTGCCGCAATTTCGGGGATCGAGCGTATTCCTGCATTGTCCATAATAATGGAGTCACACTGAACATGAGCAGAGCAGGGAGCATTTCCCACAGCCTTCGGGTAGAATACCTGCTTTGAGTCATCCTTTGCAACGGAACGGGATATTATCTGAGCCGAAGCTCCCTTTCCGTTGAGCTCTATGGTCATATCGGAATCTGCTGTCTGCCTGCCGTGAGTCATAAGACGCTCGGTCACGATAAATTTTGCATTCTTGCCCAGCTTTGCAACGGTGTTTCTCTTAGTGGAGTCAACGCCCTTTATCTGAACGCTCTCCATCTCACAGACGGAGCCCTCCTCCATAAATACGGCAGTTTCGGGATTGAGTATTCTTTCGCCGGTGCCCTCACCCTCGCCGTAGTGCTTTTCAATATATACCACTCTTGCGTTCTTGCCGATAAAAAAGCGGTGTATACCCTCGTGACGGCTTTCGTTACAGCCTGAATTATGGATGCCGCAGCCTGCAATTATCGTCACATCCGCATCCTCGCCGATGTAAAAGTCGTTATATACCTTATCGGATACGCCCTCCTCGGTGATTATTACGGGAATATATATCTTTTCTCCCTTTGTTTCGGGAAGAACGGTAATATCAATACCGGGCTTATCTGTCTTATTTGTTATCTGTACCTTTTCCGTGGTTTTTCTTTCGATACCTACTCCGTTTTTTCTTATGTTGTAAGAAGCTCCTACGGATATCGAGGAAAAATCAGAGATGGTATCAAGAAGATTTTTATCTGTAATATTAAGCATTGCCGTCACCTCTCAAAGAGCATTTGCTGTCAAATTCTCCCAGAAGTGTGGGGAGAATTTCTTTCTTTGTACCGAAGGAGCGTATTTTTCCGTCGGCAATAACAAGGATATCGTCTGCAAGCTGCATTATTCTCTCCTGATGGGAGATTATCATAACGCTTTCGTTTCTGTCTGCCGCAATATCCCTGAAGGACTGTACAAGCATTGAAAAGCTCCAGAGGTCAATTCCCGCCTCCGGCTCATCATATATGGCAAGTCCTAAATCTCTTGCCATAAGAGTTGCTATCTCTATTCTCTTGACTTCACCGCCCGAAAGTGATGCATCCACCTCGCGGTTAAGATAATCCATTGAGCAAAGACCTACCTTTGTAAGATAGGAGCAGCACTCGTTTTCGGGAAGATCGCTTCCGTGGGCAAGGGATAAAAGCTTTCTTACGGTAAGTCCCTTGAAGCGGGGCGGCTGCTGAAAGGCGTAGCCGATGCCGAGCTTCGCTCTTTGGGTAATGGAAAGAGAGGTTATATCCTGACCGTTATATATTATCTGTCCCTTGGTGGGCTGCTCTATGCCCATAATAAGGCGGGCAAGTGTGGACTTTCCGCCGCCGTTGGGGCCTGTTATTACGAGGAATTTTCCGTCTTCAAGAGTAAATGAAACATCCTCTATTATTTCAAGATCTCCGCCCTTTTCCGCGTCGCGGACGGTAAATCCTATATTTTTGACTTCTAACATAAGGTTCTCCTAAAAATTGAAATGAATTGCTATAATAATCAAGATGTGCAGTAATGTAAAGATCGGCAGGCTTATCATGAATTTTCTGTGCCGTGTTTTGTGACGGATAAGCTTCATGCACACATATTCAGCCGCCGCTCCTCCTATGAAGCCTGCCCCGAGAAGTATTTTTTCGGGAACTCTGTTTTTCGGAAGAGCCTTTGATGCAAATTTATCATATACGGTAAGTATGACCGCAATGACTGAAATAATTATGAAATAATAATACATCACAGTTCAACCTTTACGATGCATTCGCCCTTGCCTGCATATACCTGAAGAGTGCCGTCATCCTTAAGAACATATGATTTTGTTGAATATATCCTCTTGGGTGCCGAGGGCAGATAAATAAGAGTGGGGGATTTTATCACGGATGAGCCCGTGTAAGAGAGAGTAAAGAGCTTTTCGCGTCTTTCATAGCTGTAGCTTTTTATTGTTCCGGCAACCGCTATGGGAAGAGGACGGGAAATGACATCCATTATCTTTCCGTTTTCGAAGTCCTCATAATAATGCCAATAGGTCTGACTCCACTTGTTTTTGTCGAATTTGTCGATAAGATGCTCTAAGGCGGGATAGGAGTCGCTGCCGGGCACCATACCGCCCCATTCTCCCACGATCACGGGAACATCAAGTCTTTCCTGAGTTCTCTTATGCTCATCAAAGATGAAATCCACTCTGTAGGGACTTGCATTGTTTGTAAGAGGAGTGTCTACGGTGATATCGTAGCCGTGAGGAGAAAATACGTGGTTTTCTTCTCTTTCTCCGTTTTTATAGACTATTCTCGGAACACTGCAGGGGATACCGAGATTTGAATAATAACAGTTTTCAGAAAGAATGATGCCTGTCTTGTCTGCCTTTCTTATTGCTTCTGCCGCCGCAACAAGGAAGGGATAATATCTCTTTGTGTCAAACTCAAAAAGCATATCCTTTGCTTCGCTTATGATGCTGTTATAGACCTTCGGATCGTCTGCAACGCTGAGCATTGCCATAACATCCTTTTTCAGGGCATTTGTGATAAGTCCCTTTCTGTCAACACGCTTGTTGAAAAGTATTGTTGCAATACCGTTGCCCACGAGCCTTCTGAATATCTTACCTCCGGGTGTGCCGGGGAAGGGCTCATTGAATACATCGTAGCCGATGACTGCCTTGCAGCCCTTCATATATTCTACGGTATATGTCAGCATATCGCAGAAGCTGTCACGCATGCCCTTGCCGTTTATCTCGCGGTTTTCCCAGAAGGCATCGAAAGCCTTATGGATATCCTCGTGGAAGAAATATCCTTCCGCCCATATGAAGAGAGGATCCTGTCTTTTCTTTGTATAAATACATGCCCATTCGGGAGCACCGTCTCCGGGAGCGGAGCAGTAGGCACTGAAAAGATCCTGATGCCAGTCCATATATACATACATACCGTGCTTTTCGCAAAGCTTCAGCACTGCCTTGTAGCCGTCAAGATATTCGGTGTTGTATTTGCCCTGCTCGGGCTCTATTCCTGCCCATGTAAGTCCCAGTCTTATAAGATTAATGCCTTTTTTCTTAAGGGCAAGGAGCTTTTCTTCGGTGATATCCGTTTTATAGCGGATGACGCCGTCGCTGTCTCTTTCTACGCCCTTATATACAAAATTGATGCCGTTGAAGATTCGCTCTCTGCCGTATTCATCGATAAGTCTCTTACCCGAAACAGAAATTGTATTCATATCGCACCTCATTAATTATTATAATTAATTCAATATTATCATCTAACAGAGAAAATGTCAACAAAAACAGAAAGAACAGAAGGTGTAATGCCCTCTGTTCTTTTTCTGTTTGTTTTCTGATTGCCTTAAAATGCCGAAACAGACATTGCTATTATCACTGATGCGGTAAATACGCCCGAGATAAGAGCTGCGGAAATTATTTCCCATCTGTTTGACTCGAAAAAGCGTTTCATAAAATTTATCTCCGTTCTGCCCTCAGAGGGCAAATTGTGGGTTTGTTTTTGGGGAAGATGCTTTTCTGATTTACTGATTGCTTACGAATAATACTACAAAAAAACGGCTTTGTCTATAGCAATTTAGTTACAAAAAAATTACATTTCTGACATTTTTTTTGCTCTGACGGAAAGTGCAATAAAATACTTTTGCCGGCTTGAAATTTTTTGTATAAATTGACGGGGATTGTACACAATATATATGAAATGACATTTGAAAGGAGCACCATATAATGGAATTTACAGAAAAAGAAAGAAATATGTTGGAGGAGCTGAAAAGCCACGAAAAGCTCTGCATTGAGAAGTATAAAAGGCACTCGGAATGTGCCGCTGACGAACAGCTGAAAAGTCTGTTTAACGGACTTTCCGAGGAGGAGAAGGAGCACCTTGATTCCCTTGAACAGATATCAAACGGCACAGTCCCTCCCTTATCCTCAGAGGATAAGCCCTTGCCCGTGTTTACTGCAAAATATAAGGCAGTGCTCAGTCCCGAAAAGACTGCCGATATGTACCTTTGTTCCGATGTGCTTTCCGGGGAGAAACACGTGTCCTGCTTATATGATACGGCAGTTTTCGAATTCCGTGATAAAAATGTAAGAGATTTTCTGAACCATATTCAGAAGGATGAGCAGACACACGGAAAGATCATATATGATTATATGGCGGCAAACGGTATGTATTGATTTTTTGCTTCGTCCTGCAGCAAGCAGGCGGAGCATTTTTTCTTTTTTTGCAAATTCCTTTCCGTAAAGCAAAAATATCTTCAAGACCTTCTGATGTAAGGAAGGTCTTGCTCAAACGGACCGTCCGAAAACAGCTTTGCCGAAGGCGGCAGCTGAGTTTTTTTGTGATTTTGACTAAATATTCAAAATCTATTTTTATATAAAAAAAATATATATTATATTTGCATTTTTGGTTTTGTTATGCTAAAATGAACAATGTATAAGTATAATTCTATCTTTGTCTCTTGTTTTTGCAGAAGGACAGAGACGGAAAAGGAGAAATAACTATGAAAAAAACCAAAATGACAACAAAGGTGCTATCCTTGCTTCTTTCAGTCATCATGCTCTTTACCATGGTGTCTGTGGGAATCATTGTGCCCGAGATCACTGCGGCAGCGGCAGATCCGATTTCTGTTTCTACTATAGCACAGCTTAACAGTGCTATTGCTACCGCTAACTCAAACGGAACGGGCGTGCAGACTGTGATAAAGCTCAGCGGTCCTATAAACTATACCGGAGCTCTTGCACAGCTTACCCCTATTTCAAACGCCAATATCCTGTTTGACTTTAACGGAAACTATATTCAGATAGATTATCTTGTGTCCGGAAACTATGATGACGGTCAGACACATGTGCAGATCCCTTCTGAAAATGCCGGTAAAACACATGTGGGTACCGATACATTTACAAACGGTCTTATTGTAGTTAATGCAGGCTCAACTCTTCAGATAGTAAACTCCAAGCCCGGAAATATCTGCAGCATGATCCTGAGGACTGACATTGCCGACGGCAGAAAGAATTCAACTATAACTCACCAGGCTTCCTCTTCGCTTATTTACAGTGAGGGTAATCTTATCATCGGTTCAACAGATTCATCTCTGAATGATTTTACTCTTTATGCTCACTCATCTGCGCGTATAACAAACGGTGACAATCCTCTGCTTTACGGCAAGAAGACCGCAAATGCTAATGCATATACAATTACCGTTAACAATGCCAATGCAACCTTTAAGATGTACGGCGGTATAGTTAAGGCATCAGGTGTTTCAAGAGCAAGACGAGGCGGCGACAATAACCTGAGAGTATATGCCGTAAATCTTAATAAGTGCTACAGTGCCGAATTCTATGGCGGTGAAGTCAATCTTGATGACAGCCCGTATGATACCTATACAGGTGTAAGACAGTCATCTACTCAGGCCTCAGGCGGCATGAATGCCCGTGTAGCTGCCATCCGTAACAATGAATCATATCTTTATATCTTTGATGTGAAGAGTACCGTCAATACCATTGCAGGCTCCGATACAAGTAATGATAACAGCTGGAATACTGCAAATATTTATGTCGTAAATTCAAGCTATCCCGTAAATATATTCGGTGGAAATCTCTCATTCTATGCCAGGGGTGATAAGGGTTCTGACAATTCTACTGCAACCACTCACAGCTATCTGGTAGAAGGCCAATATAATATTGCTTCGGGCGGAAAGCTGCAGGGGGCATCCGGTACAAATTATGAACATGTCGAAACCGGCCGAGATGCCACTAATACAAAAACAGTAGGTCTTTATTCCGTGCTTATCGGTGATAACGGTACTGCAGAAAACGGTATTGATATTTTCGGCTATAAGACCTTCCGTCATTATCTTGCAAATTATTCTGAAGCTACAGATAAGTATTTTGAAAATTCTGTTATCGCTACATATTCCGATAATGTTTCCTACACTCCTTCAACAAAGGAATATCTTCGTAACGGTTATACACAAACAGGCTGGCAGGGTAAGACACATCCCGGAGCTGCTTATAAGACAACGTATGATTCAACCGGCGGAGCAAGTCTTACTACCTCCGACGGCGGTACACTTTTCTTAGCTCCCGTATGGACGGAGAATACATATACGATCAAGTATAACTGGAACGATACCGTCGGTGCAAATAAGGTCACAGATACCTCTGACTGTCCCACTACTTATTCGATAACCTCCACCGATACCTTCGGTGTGCCTGTCCGTCCCGGATATGAATTCGGTAAGGTAACCGATGTAGGCGGCATTACCGTTACAACATATTGGGAGGTTATCGAGGCTACATATCCCGATACAGATACAAACAAGAACTGCTGGCCTCTCGGCGTATATGCAAAAAACCAGTCTCTTAACGGCAAGAACGGTAATATCACTCTGATGCCCCATTGGCAGGAAGTAGAATACACCGCAACATTCGATTATAACGGCGGCACTCTTTCAGGTGCAGGCTCTTCCTCCAAGACATATAATGTAAACAAGGTATTCCAGTTCCCTCAGGGACTTCAGAAGGATTATTATACATTTGATAACGCTTATAAGGTAAGTAAGCCTGACGGCTCCTGGGCTCTTAACAATACTACATATGCTGCAGGCGACACATCAACCGTCGGCTCCTGGGGTAATGTTATTTTTGAAGCACAGTATACTCCTATCAGTTATACTATTGAATACAATTCAAATAACGGCTCCGATGTAGGTTCAGATGCTCCCGTAACATATACGGTAGAAAGCACGGATAAGCTTCCCGCTGTTTCAAGAAAGGGCTTTACCTTCGGCGGATGGTACATTGCAGATCCCAACACGATACTCAATAACGACTCCTGGAAGGCAGGCGTAAAATATGAAAACGGTGAAGAGATCCCGCTTTATACATACCCTGCAGGAACAGAGCTTACAAACAGACACGGCAATGTAACGCTCAAGGCTTACTGGACCAGTACATCCTCTGATCTTACTCTTGATATTGCCGAAAACGAAACGATCACCGGCGATATACCCGCAAAGTATCCTTATGCAACAGCAACTCTTCTTCCCAATCCCACCAAGACAGGCTATATCTTCAACGGCTGGGAGGTTTCCTCAATTGACAGCGATCCCGATAATAATATTCAGAAGGGCGATATCCTTCTTCCCGATGTAGCAGGCGGTCAGGTATCAATTCCCGCAAAGAACCTCGGTGCTCTTGTTCTTAAGCCCGTATGGATTGCTATCAAATACGATATCAATTTCAACTCCAATAACGGCTCATATGCAGCTCCCTTCCAATTTGATATCGAAAGCACCATCATTCTTCCCACTGTTACAAGAAACGGTTATGACTTTACTCATTGGTCAGTTTCCTCTCCCAACGGTAACTGGAGCGGCAACTATTATGAAGGTCAGACTCTGAAGGGAATGTACGGTGATATCACTCTTGAAGCTAACTGGGATATGCACGAGTATGTTGTTACTCTTGATTCCAACGGCGGCACAGGTGCTCCCGCTACTCTCGGCTTCAAGCTTAATGCAAATACCACTCTTCCCGCTCCTCAGCTTGCAGGATATGATTTTGCAGGCTGGAAGGTAGTGAATAAGGATGCAGCTTCATCATGGATACTCGGTGATGTTTATACATCTGAGCTTCCCCGTGCCGATGTCAACGGTAATGATAACTACGGTAATGTTACTCTTGAAGCACAGTGGACCTCCAAGGAATATAACATCCACTACACTTCCTCTGGTGTTACTCCCGCAGATAAGACATATCATATAGATGACGAGCCTTTCTATGCTCCCGCATCTACTCTCGGCGGACACTCCTTCTTATACTGGAAGGTTGCAGCAGATGCAGGCAACTGGAAAAAGGATGACAAGATCTATGCAGGAGACACCATCAGCGGAAAATACGGCGATGTGACCTTTATTGCAGTATTCGAAGCAAATACATATGAAATTAAGTTCATTGATATAGACGGCACTGTATTGAATGCAGATACCGAGTATACAATGGAGGATACGGTTGATATTCCCGTTTACAGCAGAGACGGCTATACCTTCGGCGGCTGGCGTATCACAAGCCTCAATAACGGCGGCGGCTGGAGAGACGGCAGCGTATATCAGCCCGGTCAGGTTGACAAGGGCACCTGCTACGGTGATGTAATCTTCGAGCCCGTTCTTACGGCGACTCAGTATTCTATCAAGTTTATTCCCGACGGCGGTACAGCATATGCCGACCTCAGCTACACCATCGAAGCTGCTGATACTCTTCCTGTGCCCGAAAAGACAGGCTATGACTTTGCAGGCTGGCTTGTTACGGCAGGAGAGGGCAGCTGGACTGAAGGCGAAACCGTAGACGGACTTACAGCTGTTACAGGAAAGTACGGCAATGTAACTCTTAAGGCTCAGTGGACTCCCAAGAGATATGATATCACATGGGTGACCGGTAACGGCACACATGTAACAGACGGCTATTTCGGAAGTTTGCCTGACTATTCAGGTGTTGACACAAGTAAGCCTGCTGATGCTCAGTATACATATACCTTTACCGGATGGACTCCTGCATTAAGCGAGGTCAACGGTGAAGCAACATACACGGCACAGTATTCAAAGAAGCTTAATTCCTATACAGTCACATGGAAATATGAGACTGATGAGGTCTCAGGTGTTATCACTGATACTGCAAGCTATAATTACGGTGTTCACCCCGTTTACAATAACGGTATCAATCCCATAAAGACATCAACCGATGAAGAGGATCATGTATGGAGATTTATCGGCTGGGTTGATGAAAGCGGCAATTATCTTACCGCAGATACAGTAGTTACAGGCAATGTAACATACACTGCTGAATTCAAGAAGGTTGAAGCTCCGAGAACCGTAACCTGGGTTATAGACGGCGTAAGTCAGGAAACCAAGTGGGAGGTCGGAGAGATGCCTTCATTCGTAGGCACTCCCATAAAGCCTGACGAAAACGGCTATAAGTATACCTTTACCGGATGGACTCCCGCAATTACGGCAGTTGAAGCAAATAAGGATTATACCTATGTAGCAGAGTTTGCAAGATCTGCTCAGACCTATACAGCTGAATTTGACCTTAACGGCGGATATTATGACGGCGAGACTGAAGTATCTTATAATATGATAAGCGGTCTTGATATGCCGAAGCCCGAAAGAATCGGTTATTCCTTCAGCGGATGGCTTCTTACAGCGGCTGAAAGCGGCAACTGGAAAACAGGCAACGTATATGAATACGATGCATATCTTAATAACTGGGGTAATGTTTCCTTTGTTGCACAGTGGACTCCCGTTGAATACACACTTACTGTTGAATCCGATGACGGAACAACAGCAGAATATAAGTATAATATTGAAAGCACAGACACACTTCCCGAATTTACAAAGGACGGCTTTGTTCTTACATCCTGGACAGTAATCTCCGCTGACGGTAACTGGGTTGCCGGTGACAGCGTCAGTGCCGATAAGGCTCTCAAGGGTATGTACGGCGATGTTACTCTTCAGCCCGTATGGACAGCAAGACTTTACAAGATAAACTGGGTATGCGACGGAATCATTCAGACTGTTGAATTCAGCTTCGGTGCAGAAATCGTTACTTATCCTCCCATCAAAAAGGCAGGCTACACTGCACAGTGGGATAAGGAGGTTCCCGTAACGATGCCCGCAGAGGATCTTACATTCAATGCAGTTTACACTCCCGTTGAATATTACCTCAGATTTAATGTCGCAGGCGGCAGTGCAGTAGAAAACTTCTATTACAATATCACTTCTGCAGAGCTTACTCTTCCCGTTCCTACCCGTGCAGGTGCTACATTCAAGGGCTGGAAGGTAAGTGCAGGTAACGGCGGCTGGCTCAAGAACAAGACCTATGAGGGCGGAATGTCTCTCGAAGGCTTCTACGGCAACGCAACTCTTACAGCTGTATGGGAGCTTGATCTCTATACAGTTAAATGGGTAGCAGGCGATATCGTCAAGGAAACAAAGTGGTATCACGGTGCTACTCCCTCATATGACGGCACTCCCTATAAGTCTCCCGATGAATTCCATTCATATGTATTCAGCGGCTGGGATAAGGAGATAACAACAGTTACTGCCGATGTTACATATACAGCTCTCTTCACGGCAACAGAGAGAATGTACACCGTTAAGTGGAATGTTGACGGATATGTTATCGAGCAGGAATACAAATACGGCGAAACACCCGTATATACAGGTGAAAGACCTGTAAGACCTTCAACCTCAGAATTTGACTTCGACTTCTCAGGCTGGAGCCCCGAGGTAGGTATAGTAACAGGCGATGTGACATATGTTGCACAGTTCGATGTCTTCACAAAGCTTCTCGGTCTTCGTGTTGACAAGAGTGCAGTATTCATTGATATCGGCGGTGACGCTGTTGTAACTGCAATTCTTTCTCCCTCAACTGCAACAGTTAAGGATGTTGAGTGGTTCTCCTCTGACGAAAGCATTGCAACAGTTGATGCAAGCGGCAGAATCGTCGGTGTAGGTGCAGGTGAAGCTATCATCCGCGTTCAGTCCAAGGACGGTGCATTCAAGTCTTACTGTGTTGTAACGGTTGCTCCCATCATCACAGAATATGTCATCATTTCTGCAGGCGGTCTTTCCACAACAAGACTTCCCGGTGAAGCTATCCAGCTTACAGCAACGGTTATGCCCGATAACGCAACCAACAAGAATGTCACCTGGTCATCCAGCAACTCCGCTATAGCTTCTGTTGATGCAAACGGACTTGTTGTATTCGGTGAGGTAACAGGTACTGCTGTAATTACCGCTGTTGCAGACGGTTACGCAGTAGGTACCATTGAGGTTACAACCACGCTCAACGAGGATCTTGTTGAGGATACCGTAAAGACCTATCTTGTAATGTTTATGGAGTCAACCTCCAAGTATGTTATAGCAGGCACAGAATTTGAAGCCGTAAATATCGTTTACAAGGAAGGCGATACGGTAGAATTTACTCTTACCGAGCCCCACTTTGCAACAGCAAACGGCGTTCAGATGATGAGAGACACAGACGGTGTATTCAGAATCACAAATATTCAGAAGAACTACACTATCTTGTCTATGGAAAGAGCCGATATCGGTCTTGAAGATACCGACAAGGATGACAGCTCAGCATCAAAGCCCTCATTCTTTGACAGACTCAAGGAATTCTTCAGAAGTATTCTCGAATTCTTCAGAGGCCTCTTCGGCGGTTAATTTATCAATACAAAGAGCTGCGGCGAAAAAACCGCAGCTCTTTTGATTGTGTATTATATGCAAAATACAGCTTTTTGTCTCTTAGACCTGGGCTGTGTGAAGCAGAATATTTTTTAAGGTATAAAAAACATCCTTATACATCCGGATTGAATGCAGTGTGAAGAAGAACCCAAAAAATCACTGCCCCCTGCTTCTTGTTTTGAAGCAGGGGGCAGTATATCGTTTTTGTTTGTGATTTTGTAATGATCTGACGCTTTGTTTTTTCGTTTATCAGATAATATTCTTATAAGCCATTTCCATGGTCTTTGTGAGCTTTACAGCGTCGTCGATTCCGAAAAGAGTTTCTGTACCGTTGAGTATTGCATCGCAGAAGGAATTTATTGCAGAGTCACTGCCCTTTCCGAGAGCGGGATATACCCAGCCTTCACCGTTATTGTAGCAGAGCTTATCAAATACGCCGCCTGCAAGGATAGTGCCCTTTGTACCTGCGATTTCAAGCTCGAAGGGATTTCTGCCGGTTACGAAGCCCGTTTCACTGACACCGATAGCACCGCCGGGATAGCTGAATACTGTTACGCAGTTATCCTCAACTGAATCGCAAAGGCAGTTTGTGAAAACGCTTGTGCATTTTTCCGGCTCACCCATAAGCCAGTTGAGAAGATACATTCCGTGTGCGCCGAGGTCCATCATAGCACCGCCGCAGGTGGGAACGGGATCGAGGAAGGAGGGAGGAAGCCAGCCGCGGCTTACACCGTCGTGAGCGTTTCTCATTCTCATATATGTTACCTGACCGATAATATCTTTTGAAAGAGCATCCTTTATCCAGAGAAAATCTGCCCTTGTTCTCCAGGGGAAGGAGATGCAGAATTTGATGCCGGACTTTTCTACAGCTTCTTTTACTTCAAGTGCATCGCTGTAGGCGGCTGTGAGAACCTTTTCCGTAAATATATGCTTTTTTGCATTGGCGGCTTTTATAAGCACTTCCTTATGGATGTTTGTTGCGGCACATACCATAACTGCATCAAAATCCATTTTGTAGAATTCATCCAGATCGGTTGTGTAGCTACAGCCAAGCTCCTCACCCTTTGCCTTTGCTGTCTCTGCATCAGGATCCCAGAGGGCGGTAATTTCAACATCGCCTCTTGAGAGAAATTCTCTCACATAGCCTCCGAAATGTACATGCCAGGTGCCTGCAAGACCTAATTTTAACATAGAAATGTCCTCCTTTATTCGTCGGTGCCGAGAAGACTTGCGGCCTCTTCCGAGCCGATACTTTCAACACCTTTTAATTTTCTGACTATTATTGAATTACGCTTCTGCGCATCATCTATGCTTGAGGATGCTTCATCAAGCTTCCTTTTTGCTTTGTCAAGAGCCACAGAGAATTTGTCATACTGCAGCTTTGCCGCAGAAAGAAGATCCATGACCTCATTTGCCTTCTGATTGAGTGCCACCGTGCGAAAGCCCATTGCAAGAGAGGATAAAAGGGCAGTGACCGTAGAGGGCCCTGCAAGAAGCACCCCGTATTCATCGTGAAGGCGGTCGGCAATATTTTCCTTAGAGGATATTACCTCTGCATAAAGCGAATCAGTTGCAAGATACATTACGGCAAAGGGAGTGGTCACGGGAGGAAGGATGTATTTTGATACATTTTTTCCTTCGGAAAGAACTCTTGCGTAAAGAGCTTTTCTTGCCGCTTTTACGCCTTCGCTGTCTCCGCTGTCAGCCGCGTCACACAGACGCAGATAGTCCTCCATGGGGAATTTTGAGTCTATGGGAAGATAGGTCTTTTTGTCGGAATCCGCTTCGGGAATAACTACTGCAAATTCTACCACATCGCGGCTTTCATCGGGACGGAAATTTTTTACATACATCCCGGGGATTATCTGATCAAGAATTCCCTCAAGCTGTGCCTCTGCCCAGTTACCCCTTGTTTTTACATTGGTAAATATGCGGTTAAGGGCAGTAACACCCGAGGAAAGCTCCTTCATCTCACCGAGAGACTTATATACATTTGAAAGCTGCTCGGAAACGGATTTGAAGGATGAATCAAGCCTTGACGACAGTGTTTCTGTGAGCTTTTCATCAACTGTGAGTCTCATCTGCTCAAGCTTTTTTTCATTAGAATTCTGCAGCTTCTCTATTGCTTCGGTTACAGCCGCCGTCTGTATTCTTCCCGAATTGTCAAGCTTTTCTCTCATATCCGAAAGCTCGCGTACCACCTTCAGCTGACCGTCAACTATCTTATCCGAAAGAATGTCTGTTTTCACCCGAATTCCCTCAATTGAGCCGTTTACGGCATTTCTTAAAGCCTCATCAGAGCTTTTTATTTCCTGACGGGAGGCGGTAAAGCCCTCTGTTATCAGCTTTCTCAGGTTTTCAAGTCTTTCGGAAACTACACCGTCAGTGCCTTTATTTAATGAAAACAGCTTTATTGTTATTACGAGAAGCAGTATTACCGTGATAATACCGACAGCAAGAAGAATTTGATCCATTGTCAGTCTCCGTATATATAATTATTATAAAATAAGAATAATTACAATAATTATATCACACGGAAAACATAAATGAAATGTTAATAATGCTGATTTTTTCTGCAAGTTTAGTGTCAAGTTGCACATTTTTCAGAGCTGTTTTTTTTCTTCTCTTTGCGATATACCTAAATTAAATAAAGCAATCAAATTTTCCTTGTAAAAAGATATTAATTTTGATATACTTTGTTCATTAATTTTTTTTCTGAGAGGAAGCGTATTGATGGATACGATGATCCTTGTGCTTGAATTGATAGGCACCTGTGCTTTTTCCGTTTCGGGTGCGGTTCTTGCAATAAATAAGCGCTTTGATATTTTCGGAGTTATCTTCTGTGCCATCGTTACTGCCCTCGGCGGAGGAACGATAAGAGATATTCTTCTGGGAAATCTGCCGCCCGCTATGTTCAGAAATTACATATATCTTATTTTTGCCCTTGCCTCGGCACTTATTACCTTTATCACCGCAAGGATATTGAAGAATAAATTTTCCGAGAATATTACAGAGATAGATAAGGTCAATAATATTTTTGATGCCGTAGGTCTCGGTGTTTTTACCGTTGTAGGAATGAATGTTGCAATAAACAGCGGCTTCGGTGATAATTTCTTTTTTGTAGTTTTTCTCGGAATGACAACCGGCTGCGGCGGAGGAATCCTTCGTGATGTAATAGTAAGCGAGGTTCCCTTTGTGCTGAAAAAGAGAATATATGCGGTTGCCTCCATCACGGGCGGTATAGTATATTATCTTCTTTATATGATAATGGGTGCGGGAGAAATTATATCTGCAGTATGCGGTATAGTCTCCATATTTTTGCTCAGAATTCTTGCATCCGTATTCAAGTGGGATCTTCCCAAGGCTATATAAATTATAAGCCGCAGCTTCGTTTATTGCGGGCGGACGGCTGATATATTCGAACAGCTCTCTCAAAAATTTGTCGGAGGTATTTTATTATGTTCAATGTTCAGAATGTTACGGAGTTTATCAAGCTTCAGGATGCCGAGGTTGGTGCGGCTGTGGAGCATGAGCTTCAGCGTGAGCGCAGAAATCTGGAGCTTATTGCTTCGGAGAATATCGTTTCCCCCGCAGTAATGGCTGCAATGGGAAGCATACTTACCAACAAGTATGCCGAAGGCTATCCCGGAAAGAGATATTACGGCGGCTGTGTTGCCGTTGATGAATGTGAAAAAATAGCTATTGAAAGAGCAAAAAAGCTTTTCGGTGCAGATCACGCAAATGTTCAGCCTCATTCAGGCTCACAGGCTAATTTTGCCGCATATTTTGCACTTCTTCAGCCCGGTGATACCGTTCTCGGTATGTCCCTTGCAGAGGGCGGCCATCTTACTCACGGCTCTCCCGTTAATATGTCCGGAAAGCTCTACAATTTCGTTCCCTACGGTGTCAGCAGTGAGACAGGCAGAATAGATTACGAGGAGCTCAGAAGACTGGCTCTTGAGGTGCGCCCCAAGCTTATCGTTGCAGGCGCAAGTGCATATCCCAGAATCATTGATTTTGAGAGAATTTCCGCTATTGCTAAAGAAGCAGGAGCATATTTTATGGTAGATATGGCTCATATTGCAGGTCTTGTAGCCGCAGGTCTTCATCCCTCACCCGTTCCCTATGCTGATGTCGTTACCTCTACCACACATAAGACCTTAAGAGGTCCCAGAGGCGGACTTATACTTTGCAAGGAGGAGCTTGCAAAGGCAATAGATAAGGCTATTTTCCCCGGCTCTCAGGGCGGTCCTCTTGAGCATATCATTGCAGGTAAGGCTATATGCTTCGGTGAAGCTCTTAAGGACAGCTTTAAGGATTATCAGAAGCAGGTCATTGATAATACCGCTGCTCTTGCAGATGCCCTCAGAGAAAAGGGCTTTGACCTTGTTTCAGGCGGAACGGACAACCATCTTATACTTCTTGATCTTCAGAATATGAACATCACGGGTAAGGAGCTTGAAAACAGACTTGATGAGGTATATATCACGGTAAATAAGAATGCAGTCCCCAATGATCCTCAGAGTCCCTTTGTTACAAGCGGCGTGAGGATCGGTACTGCTGCAGTTACCACAAGAGGACTTAAGACAGAGGATATGGCTGTTATTGCACAGTGTATATATCTTGCCGCAACGGATTTCGAGAACAATATCGAAAATATAAGAAATACCGTAAACGCGCTTCTTGAAAAGTATCCTCTTTACTGATTATTTATCCGGGATATTTTCTGTATTTCCGAAAAGCCGTTGAATGATAGGTGTTTTACGGAAAGTTGGGGAATTATATTGCTCACTTTAATCATTTTGTGCTTCGCACTTGGTCCGCCCGGCGAGGGTTCCCAACGAAAAACAGTCCACCGGACTGTTTTTCTCCCCTCCTGCGCTATTGCAAGCTTGAGAGATTTCGCACTCTGCGCAGTGCCACAAGAG
>JAFSGH010000018.1 GCA_017440965.1 Clostridia bacterium
AACAATGCCTGCTCACGGCAGCTGCACAAAATATGAAAAAGATAGCAATGTGTTGCGGATAATACATTGCTATCTTTTTTTTCTTTAAACAAAAAACAACCCTCGAATCATATTAAAACGAGGGTTTGTCAGCAGTCTGCATTGAAAATCTTATGGTTTTCAATGTTTTTTTGTTTTAAGGACTGTTTTATGTCAATTTCTGACCGAAAACAGTCTTTTTTCTAACCAAATCAAAAGTCTTTTCTAAAAAAAGCCTTTTTCTCTTGAATATTTCTCTATCCTTTGGTAAAATAATAGCACCACACTAAATTGAATATATGTTTTCTTAAAATAAGTTCGTGTTTTTATCTTTCGGTAAAAGCACAGACTTCTCTTTTCATGTTCTTATTTTGAGAAAACAGAAATTTAGTGTGGTAACTAATCGAGGTTTGTGTTTTTCGTGTGCACGGCTTCGGTTTGTGCACACTTTTTTATTTTGTTGGAGGATGAAAAACATGAAAAAGAGCGTTTCAATCATTTTGGCAATTCTTATGTGTTTCAGTTGCTTCAGTATAATTTCATTTGCTGAAACAACAGACAGCGAACACATCACTACTGTTCCTGAAGGATATGTCGGAATATACACAAAAGACGACCTTGATAATATCAAGCTTGATTTATCAGGAAAGTATATTCTTATGAATGACATTGTTTTTACAGAAGAAGATTATGCTGAAGGCGGCAGTTTCTATAACAGTGGTAAAGGTTGGTCACCAATAGGAACAGAAGATTATCCTTTTACAGGAACTTTTGACGGGAATGGCTATACTATTTATAATTTAACAATCAACAACCCAAACAAAGCTTATCAAGGCTTTTTTGGATATATTCAACGAGGAACCATAAAAGATGTTACACTTGTAAATGTTAACATAGTCGGTTTGAGTTCTGTAGGCGGCATTTGCGGTTTTGGTGAAATTGTTGACTCTGCTATTACAAACTGCAAAGTTCATGGTAACATCCGTGGCACAGGTGATTATGTTGGCGGTATTATTGGTTATGTAGATAAACCATACGCAGACGGTTCATTAAAAAGAGTTTCTAATTGTATAAATCTTGCTTCTGTTTCTGGAAAAAGTTATGTTGGAGGCATTTGCGGAAGAATTGAAACGAAAATCTATATCTCTTTTTGTATAAATAATGGAAACATTGAGGCAACTGGAGATGCAAAAAATTGCGGTGGTATTGTAGGTTCATCAGGAGAACTTGCAACTAGAATAGAGAATTCATACAATACTGGCAACATTTATGGAACAAACAGCGGCGGAATAATTGGCTCAAGTTGCACTGTTGTTAATTCATATTCCATAGGCACTGCAGAAAAAGGCAACATTGCAGGATTTAAATCAGCAGACTCTTATATCAAGTACTGCTATTATTTGGATAGTCTCGAATATAGCACAACTTATACAAACGGTATAGGCAAAAGCCATGACCAAATGATAAAACAGACAACCTATGAAGGTTGGGATTTTGATACAATTTGGACAATGGAAGGCAGAGAAGACTATCCTTATCCTGAATTAAGAGATGTACCCCTGATTTTCCCTGATGAATTAAACCATGAGCACGAATATTCATCAGAAATCACAACACCTGCAACTCACCTTACAGAGGGTGTTATGACCTACACTTGCTCCTGCGGTGATACCTACACAGAAGCTATCGCAAAGACAACTGAACACACATACAGTACAATTGTCACAGAACCCACCTGCACAGACAGAGGATTTACATTATATTTCTGTGCATGTAATGACTTTTATATGGCAGATTTTGTTGAAGCAAACGGTCACTCTCACACAACAGAAATAACAACCCCTGCAACACATCTCACTGAAGGTCTTATGACATTCACCTGTGCTTGCGGTGATACCTACACAGAAGCTATCGCAAAGACAACTGAACACACATACAATGCTGTTATAACTGCTCCTACTTGCACAGAAAAAGGTTACACAACATATACTTGTGAATGTGGTGACAGCTATGTTGATGACTATGTTGATGCAACAGGACACTCTCATACAGCAACTGTTACCACCCCTGCAACACATCTTACAGAGGGTCTTTTAACCTACACTTGCACTTGTGGTGACACTTATGCAGAAGCTATTGCAAAGATAACTGAGCACACATTTACGGAAGAAATAATCACAGAATCCACTTGCACAGCAAAGGGCAAAAAGCTTTTCACTTGTGAATGCGGATATTCTTACTCAGAAGAAATTGCAAAAACAAGCCATGTCAATGCAAACGGAGATTATGCTTGTGATATATGCGGCAACAACATCTGTTCACACATGTGTCATCAGTCAGGTTTTATGGGCTTTATATGGAAAATTGTCAGATTCTTCTGGAAGATTTTCGGAATGAATCCTATATGCGAATGCGGAGCACAGCATTATTAATAGTTCAGGGGGAGCTGTAAAAACAGCCCCCCCTTTTTTAATGAAATTTACTTTCTGTTATTCTATAACCAGCAAGCAGATACGCTTTACGGAAAAACTGAAGCCATGAATTGCTCCTTTATTTTTCTGCGCCGAGATAGGTCAATACATACTCTGTAAACAGTGCATTTGCTATCTGTGTATTTATCGGATCGCTTTCGAGAGTGTATCCCGAATTGGGATAAATATTTTCTGTTTTCATGGAAATTCTCGCTATTGCAAAACTGCTTACAGGAATATATAATATTGTTATAACTGTTCTTTTGGGGTATTTTATTGAGAAGGTTATAAATATTATTGAAGGGTGAGAAAAAAATGCTTGCACGGATCACTGCTTTTTTCATGTGTGTTGTTTCTCTTTTCACTACTCAGTTTTCACTGCTTTTCTCTGAAGTTGAGCTAAAGCAGGAGCTTAAGGCAGGAAATTTTGAAAGTCCTTATATTGTAAGAGTGCTGAGTGAAATAACCGTAAACGGGATTTCTGTTGACGAATATACCGTAACGGCTCCCGAGGGTGAGCTTTACACTCTTGCCGCAAAGACTCTTCAGAAGGAGCTTCATAAGGTATCAGGAAAGGATATTGCCATATCGGAAAACGATACCGACAAGGCATTTATCATAACAAAAGAGCTGAATGACAAAGCTATATTCACGCTTAAGGCTGAAAACGGCAATATTTATATTACGGGAAGCTCTAAAGCCGGTATTTCCCGCGGAATCTGTGCATTTACTGATGAGGTACTCTTAACGGCAGAGGGCTCCTTTGAGTTCAATGACGGCTATGAGTACAAAAAGGAATTTACAGACTTTGTAACCTACGAGCAATTCGGAGCAAAGGGTGACGGAAAAACAGACGATCTTGAAGCTCTTGTAAAGACTCACGAATACGCAAACGAAAAAGGACTCAGCGTCCTCGCAGATGAGACCGCAGACTATTATATAGGCGGCAGAAACATGACGGCGCGCATAATGACCGATACCGACTGGTCAACGGCAGCCTTCATTATCGATGACACAGCGGTTGAAAACAGAAGTGCATGGATATTTAATGTTGCTCCCTCAAAAAGCTCCTACAGCATAACCGACAAGACTGCTCCTCTTAAGGCTGATGCGGAAAATATAGGTACTGAGCTTGAGGAAAAGAGCCTTGTGGTCCTCACCGATTCAAATGTAAAAAGATATATCCGCAAGGGTGCAAATCAGAATTCGGGCAGCAGTCAGACCGATGTCATCCTTGTTGATGAAAACGGCAATATATCTCCCCACACTCCCCTTATATGGGATTTTGATGCCGTTACGGCAGCAACCGCTTATCCCGTTGATGAAAAAACGCTTACAATAAAGGGCGGACGCTTCACAACTGTCGCAAATAATGCATCATCAGAATATAACTACTATACAAGAGGTATTCAGGTAAGACGCTCAAATACAGTAATAGACGGCCTGTACCACGATATCGTAAACGAGGGCAAAACAGGCTCTCCCTATTCTGCATTCGTCAGTCTCTCCTGCTGTGCAGATGTTACGGTAAAAAACTGTACCTTCACGGGACACAAGAAATATACCACCATAGGCTCTGCAGGCACATCCGTTACAATGGGCACTTATGATATAGGTGCCGCAACGGCAGTCAACGCAAGCTTTATCAACTGCAATCAGACAAATGATATAACAGACGGCGACTACTGGGGAATCGCAGGCACGAATTATTGCAAAAACCTTGTATACGACGGCTGTGCCCTCTCACGCTTTGATGCCCATCAGGGTGTTCTCAATGCAACCGTAAAAAATTCAGTTCTCGGCCATCACGGAATAAAGCTTATCGGCAAGGGAACCGCTCTTATTGAAAATACCACTGTTTTATCCGACAGCCTTATAGCTCTTCGCTCGGACTACGGCTCAACCTGGAACGGCGAAGTGATCATCCGCAACTGCAGATTCTATCCCACAGGCGTTTCCACACATATAATAGATGCGGAAAATTCAGAGGATCACGATTTCGGATATACCTGCTATCTTCCTCAGAAAATAGTAATAGACGGCTTATATGTTCACAGACTCGGAATCAATCATATTTTCACAAGCGTTAACTCAAAACACTTTTATGATTCATATGATGCCGAATATCCCGTAATACCTCCTGAGGAGATAACCGTCAGCAATTTCAGCTGTATACTTCCGGGACAGCTTTCCGTCTCCCCCAACAAGGCAATTTTCAAGGTTAAGATTCAGCATCAGTAACAAGATACTTACCGCTGTCATACGGTAAAAAAGAAGAACTATCCCGCCGCTGAGCTTCGGTAAAGCCGTCTGCGGCGGGAAGATTTGTATAAAACCAAAAAGGAGAATTATTATGCTCAGAAAAAGACAGGTACATCTTGATTTTCATACCTCAGGACTTTTACCCGTGGGAGATCAGTTTTCAAAGGAGCAGTTTCAGGCAGCTCTGAAAAAAGGACACGTTGATTCAATAACGGTCTTTTCAAAATGCCATCATGGCTGGTCTTATCATCCCACAAAGGCAAATGAAATGCATCCGAAGCTCAGCTTCGATCTTCTGGGTGCACAGCTTGAGGCCTGCAAGGAGATAAATGTCAAGGCGCCCGTATATATTTCTGCAGGCTTTGACGAGAAGGATTATGACATTCATCCCGAATGGAGATGGATGTGCTCGGAGGATGAAGAGGATTGCAGAGAATACCACGAAGAAGCACATTTTCATCTGCTCTGCTTTAACACGGGCTATCTTGACAAGCTCTGCAGTCAGATAGAAGAGGTCATGGAAATGTATGATCCCTGCGGAATCTTCCTTGATATCATATCCCCCAAGGTATGCTTCTGTAAAGCCTGCCTTTCCGATATGAAAAAGCTGGGGCTTGATACAAAAAACAGCGAAGATATGGAAAAATTCGCAATGATCACCTTCAATAAATATGCCGATGCGGTAAATGCCTCCGTCAGAAAATACAGCGACACCGCAACCATATTCCATAACAGCGGACATATCTTCAAGGGCAATCACGCTTTTATAGGCAAAAACACACATCTTGAGCTGGAAAGCCTTCCCACAGGCGGATGGGGCTATGACCACTTCCCCCTTTCCGCCGCATATGTACGCACACTCAGAAACACGGAATTTCTCGGAATGACGGGCAAATTCCATCAGAGCTGGGGAGAATTCGGCGGCTTCAAGCATCCTAACGCCCTTATATATGAAACCTCTCTCAGCGTTGCAAACGGTGCAGGCTGTTCAATAGGCGATCAGATGCATTCTCTCGGCGAAATGAATATGTCCACCTATTCTCTTATCGGCAAGGCATATTCTCTTATTGAAGAAAAAGAGCCCTGGCTCATAAATGCCGTAAATAAGGCAGATATTGCCGTTCTCAGCGAGGAGGCGCTTACCGGTGACCGCGATGCAAAGGCAGATATCGGCGCGAACAGAATGCTTCTTGAAGGCAATTTCTTATATAATTTCATTGATGAGACCGCAGATATTTCAGGCTATAAGCTTCTTATACTCCCCGATGCTCCCGGCTTATCCGATGAAATGCTCGGAAAGATCAATACCTTCATTGAAAACGGCGGCAAGGTAATAGCAAGCGGAGAAAGCATCGTAAGAGACGGAAAGTTCATCCTTGATACGGGAGCTGAATTCAACGGAGAAAATGAATTCTCACCCACATACTTTATTCCCGCCTTCCCCACAGTAAACGGAGATACCGCTTATATAATGCGCTGTAAGTCATATAAGATAACTCCCACAGGCTGTGAGACCTTGGCATTCAGACAGGAGCCCTATTTCAACAGAACAAGAGAGCATTTCTGCTCACATATGCACGCTCCAAACAAGCCTGAAAGCAGCTCTCCCGCAGTTACGGTAAACGGTAATATTGCATATGTCGGCTGGGATATCTTTACTGCATATGCCCGTCACGGACATCTTTGCTTCAAGGAGATATTCAATTACCTTATGGAACGTCTTATGAAGGACGAGGTCAGCGTAAAGGCCGAAATCCCGGATAAGGCAGTTGTCACTCTTACAGAGCAAAAGGAAGAAAACCGCAGTATCCTTCATCTTCTCTTCGCTCACACAACGCTCAGAGGTGAAAGGACAGAGGTAATAGAGGATACGGTACCTCTTTATAATGTAAAATGCAGTGTAAAATGCAGTAAAGCACCCTCAAGGGTATATCTTGCCCCCTCGGTCAGCGATATCTCCTTTGAGTATGACGGCACAGATGTTCATTTCACCGTGCCCCGGGTCAATATCCATCAGATGGCTGTAATTGAATACTGACAAAAAACGGAGAAAATAAATAATGAGAATAAGACCTTATAAGGAAAAGGACCGCGATGATGTAAGATACATCTGTCTCAACTGCGACGGGCCTTCCGATATGTCACCTGAGGGCGAGCACTTCATTCTTACCGCATACTGCGACTATTATATCGAGAGGGAAAAGGAAAACTGCTTTGTTGCCGCAGATGAAGATGACAAGGCAGTAGGCTACATCCTTTGCGCAGAGGACTTCGAAAGCTTCATTCACTGCTTCAGAGAGGAATACATCCCGAGGATCCCGGAAGATCAGACCGACTATATAGGATACGCAAAAGCATCAACGGCAGTTCAGGAAAAATATAAGAATGAATATCCGGCCCACCTTCATATAGACATTATGCCCGAATACCAGAGAATGGGACTGGGGCATAAGCTTATGGATACCTTACTGTCACATCTTAAGGATAAGGGGATAAAGGGGATCGTTCTTTCCGTCGCTGATTTTAATGACAAGGGAATCGCGTTTTATAAGAAATACGGCTTCACCTTAGCGGAAAGCTCATCTGACGGAATTGCCTTTGTAAAAAAGCTCAACTGAAAAAACACAGTATCATCACAATAATTCACATAGCACATATCAAAAAAATACTGCTCCTCAGGGCAGTATTTTTCTTTTTTGCAAATATAAATTGGTAATTATGTTCAAAAAACCAAAACTCTTTTTTGATTTGTTAACAAAATGTTCATTATTGTATTGACACGGAAATAAATTTTCTTTATAGTGATATTATTATCAAAAAAAGGAGAGTTCGATATGAAAAAAATTATTTCACTGCTTATGAGTTTAGTTTTGATCTGCACTTCCTTTGTTATTATATCATCCGCAGCAGAGGGAGAGCTTACCGTTACCGTAGCAAATGACCTGCATCTTGACTACAAGGACGCAACCGCAGAGAAGGTAGCAAAAAGAAATTCCCTCAGCGAGGAATATGCCCACGCTTCCTCAGGCGGACAGCTTCCCTATGAATCAGTAGCAATAATCAAGGCATTCCTCAGAGACGCTTCTGCCGGTGAAAGCAATATTGTTCTTTTGCCCGGCGACCTTACCACAGTAGGTACGGCAGCTGAGCACGAGGCTTTTATAGCTCTCATCAGAGAATTTGAAGAGACAACAGGCAAAAAGGTATTTGTTGTTCCCGGTAACCACGATCTTTTTGATACAACAGTTGCTGAATTTGAAGCACTTTATGCCGACTTCGGTTATAGTGAGGCTATTGCAAACGATCCCAAAACAGCTTCCTATGTGGCTGAGCTCGAAAACGGCTACAGACTTCTTGCTATCGACTCAACAAAGCCCGGTCTTTCACCTCACGGTGTTACGGCTGATCTTGTAAGCTGGGTAAAGGCACAGTGTGATGCTGCCAAGGCAGACGGAAAGAAGCTTATTGCAATAATGCACCATAACCTTATACAGCACATAGTTCTTGTCAGCCTCTTCCATCCCACTGCAGTTGTAACAGACGGCTCAAATACACTTGCCGATACACTTGCAGACGGCGGTGTAAAATACATTTTCACCGCTCATACACACGATCATGATATTGCAATGCACACATCTCCCAACGGAAATGTTCTTTACGACTGCGTTACCACGGCTCTCAATGCATACCCCTGCGCATACAGGGTCGTGACCTTCGGTGACAGCGTAAAACTTGAGACAAAATATGTCCGCAATATAGACACATCCCTTCTTCCCGCAGGTATTCACGAGAACGCCCTTGCACTTGCTGAGAGCAACTTCCTTAAGTATGCAAAGAACTGTACATATTTAGGTATCAAGCTCACTATCAGTGCTTACACAAAGCCCGCAACACTCAAAAAATACATCAAGACCGATGATGAGGCTCTTCAGGCTATCCTTGATCCCGCTATCGAAAAGGTATGCGAGGTTCTGAATATGCCCATATATAAGGCACAGGAAACAGAAAAGGGTAAGAGCATTGAGTCAATGGCTGAGGAAAGACTCAAAACTACCATTCCCGCATCAGACTATGAGACACTTATCGATATTGCCGTAAAGCTTTATCAGGCACACGCAGAGGGCGATGAGAACATCCCCGGCTACAAGGACGAGATAGTTATCCTTCAAAGAGCAGTCGCAACAGCTGTAAACTATGCACTTGAGGATCTTTCTGCTGAAGATTATGCTCTCGTGCTCGGCTTTGTAACAGAGCTTCTTGATGTTGAGCTGTCACCTGAGATCCTTTCTACCATCGGCGGAGCACTTGAAAAATTCAAGGGCAACGAATTACTGCTCGGTGCCGCAATCGTCCCCGCGCTTACAAAGTTCACCGTTGACGAAGCACCCGCAGATAACAATATAACTCTTCCCGGCTACGGCAGCAATACCGTAAAAGAAGAGGAAAAGAGCCTTTTAGATAAGATCAAGGACTTCTTCAAAATGATCTTTGATTTCTTCCATTCCCTTTTCGCAATGATAGCATAAAGCATCTTACCTGCTCCCTTACAGCGGAGCAGGTTTTTTTTGTTTGCCGAAAAAAATGCTTCTGCGGAATAATTTTTTATTGTCATCCCTGTCGGATTATGATATTTTATATATAAGTAAAATCTTTATTGATTACTTCCTAACCAAAAGTCCGGGGGAACAAGGTGTTTCCCGATATATACAAATTGCTCACCGCGGCAATTCTATGTAATAAAAATAACGGAGGACAGCTGATGGAGCCCTTAGGATATATAGTACACGGCGGAGATTATAACCCCGACCAATGGATAGATACCCCTGAGATATGGGATGAGGATATGCGTCTTATGAAGGAGGCGGGTATCAATTCCGCCACTGTCGGAATATTCGCCTGGAGCCTTATTGAACCCGAGGAGGGTGTTTATGATTTCTCCTTCCTTGATACAATACTTGATAAAATGCATAAAAACGGCATAAAGGCAATTCTTGCAACCCCCTCAGGCGCGAGACCTCCGTGGCTGAGTCAGAAATATCCCGAGGTGCTGAGAGTTGAGGAAACAGGCATCAGAAATGAATTCGGTGTCCGTCACAATCACTGTCTGACATCCCCCGTATACCGTGAAAAGGTACAGAATATCAACCGTCTTCTTGCCGAAAGGTATAAAGACCATCCTGCTCTTATGATGTGGCACATATCAAACGAATATTCGGGAGAGTGTCACTGCGAGAAGTGCCAGAAGGCTTTCAGAGAATGGCTGAAAAAGGAATATCACAACGATCTTAATGAGCTTAATTTCAAATGGTGGAACGGCTTCTGGAGTCACAGAGTGACCGATTGGGAGCAGATATCATCACCTAAATTCAGAGGGGAAAACCACGTTTCTGCCCTGAAGCTCTGCTGGAACAGATTTGTTTCCGACAGTCACATCTCATTTTTTGAAAATGAGATAAAGCCTCTCAGAGAAATAACACCCGATATCCCCATCACCACAAATATGATGGGCACATATAACGGAATAGACTATCAAAAGCTGGCAAAAAAGCTTGATATAGTCTCCTATGATTCCTATCCCCCCTTTGATGCGGAGGATCCTCTTGAGGTGGCAAAAAGCTGGACCTTTATATATGATATCTACCGCTCAATGGGCGGCAACAAGCCGTTCTTTCTTATGGAAAGCTCTCCCTCACTTGTAAACTGGAGAGATGTAAATAAGCTTCTGATGCCGGGAAGACACGCTCAGAGCTCAATGCTTGCCGTTTCTCACGGTGCAGACTCGGTGCAGTATTTCCAGTGGAGAAAAAGCCGCGGCGGTCACGAGAAATTCCACGGTGCGGTAGTCGATCATATCGGAACAAATGAAACAAGAGTATTCAGGGAAGTGGCAAAGCTCGGTGAACAGCTGAAAAAGCTCGGTGAGGTTACGGGCGGAAAATGCGAAAGCCGTGTTGCCGTTATCTGTGACTGGGAAAATTCCTGGGCAACAACACATTTTCACGGCTACAACAATCTCAGAAGAGATTATTTTGATGAATGCCAAAAATGGCATCTGCCCTTCTCCCTTCGCGGTATCCCCTGCGATGTCATAAGTGAAACAGACGATTATTCCTCATATGACCTTATCATTGCACCGTTTATGTATATGCTGAAGACCAATGTTGAGGAAAAGATCAGAAGCTTTGTAAAAAACGGCGGAAGCTTTGTTGCTACATATCTTTTCGCAGTAGCCGACAAGGACGATATGGTATATTACGGCGGACTTCCCGCAAACGGACTTAAGGAGGTCTTCGGTATATGGGCAGAGGAATCCGACGGAATTCCCGAAGGCAGGGAAGGCACTGCCGAATACAACAGCAAAGAATATAAGACTCAGCATATCTGCGATGTGATCCATTCGAAGGGTGCTGAGGTTCTCGGCACATACACCTCCGATTTTTATGCGGGAGAGCCCTCGGTCACAAGAAATTCCTACGGCAAGGGAAAGGCATATTACGCCGCCTTCAGAAATGATGAGGATTTTGCCGACGATTTCTGCAGCGACCTCATAAAGGAGCTTTGCATAAAACCCTCCACCGATATAATATTCCCCCGGGATATTATCATCAGAAAAAGAGGCGAGCTTATTTTTATCCTGAATTTCACTGATGAGGAGAAGGCTGTCACGCTCGATAAGACATATTACGACATCCTCAGCGAAACGGATGTAACCGGAATTCTACCCATACCGGAAAACGGCTATTGTATACTTAAACAAAAGGAGATACTTAAATGAAGGGACGCATATTTATCGCCTGGAGCGGTACTAACGATATTGCATTAAAGGTTAAGGACTATCTTGAAACACAGGACTACACAGGTGTTGTCGGGGGAGCCGCAAGAGCTACGACGGGACTTTTTGTAGGTCATACCGTTCTTGACGAGATCAATCACTGCAATCAGGCAATATTCATCGTACAGAAAAAGGATAACGGAAATATAAGCAACAATCTTATGTTCGAATTCGGATATTCTCTTGCAAAATTCAACTCAAATAAGATCCACGTTTTTTATGTGGATATAGATCAGAATGATGACACCATACCTTCTGATATTCAGGGAATATGGGCAGACTACTATAATACAAAAAACTGCACAGATGTTGCAAAAACCATTACGGAAAAATTCCTGTCAGACCAGAAATATATAATTCCCGAGGACAAAATGTCCGTTGTCAATAATTATTACGGAATAAAGGACCTTCTGCTTCACTATACGGAAAGTCCCAAATGCTCCGAATATGAGCTTGCACAGTATATTCTGTTTTTTGCCATTGCTTCCTATATGCATACAAATGAAAAAGAGGCTTTGGCTTGCCTTCAGGATTTTACCAAAAGACTCTATAATCCCAGCAAGGAGCTTGCTCTTGCGGCAAGCCTCGCAATATGCTATATAGAAACTCTGTCCTGCATACAAAAGACGGCTGAAACTCTGTTTTTGAAAAAAGAGGATTTCAGAACGGCAAACAGAAAACTCGGAAATATGGCAGAAGAGGTAGAACTATGGGAAGAGGACGATTTTTCACAGTGGCTTCTTGTTATAATCTATGATGTTATAAATTATGCTCAGATACTTTACGCCTCAAATCCCGATACCAAGCCTGAAAGAAGAGAAGCTTATCTCAGAGAAAGCATCAACTATGCAGAAAATTGCCTTGCCATATGCGATAAGCTGCTTATGAGTCCTCAGAATCAGCATTTCACTGAGCTTTTCAAGGCATATATGTACAGAAATCTTGCAACTGCCCATAAAATGCTCAATTCAGATGACAATACCATCAGAGCTCTTCTTTCCTCATCTTATAAAATGCGCGAATCCCTCTGGGATCACTATAACGAGGCTCAGAGAATTAATGCCATCATACTTGAAAACTTTGAAATGGAATATTTCCTTGCCTTAAGCGAAGAGCTTGAATATATGGAGGATGAGCTTGACCGTGACGACTTCAAGGAAGAATGTGAGGATTATATTCTGAGAGTTCAGGCGGCAAACCGTGAAAAATCCCATTTTATTCATAAGATAGAGCTTAACATAAAGAACAACGAGGATTGATATACAAAATGAAGGATATTGTAATTTTTGCCGATTACGGTCTTGACGACGCTGCAGCTACTGTCAGCATTTTTAACTCTTGTGAAAAATTTAATAATATCATAATTATCCCCATAGGCGGCAATGTTCCCGTGGAAATGTCTTACAGAAATTGCTGTACTCTTCTGTCATACTACCCGTTGCTTTGGGATAAGGTGACTGTTGTAAACACCTGTAACATAAAGCAGCCGAATGAATACCTCGCAGATATTCACGGTGTTGACGGAATGGGAGATGTTTTTTCCCATCCCGACAAAAAGCCTGAGATCAATGAGATAACCTTCAGCGAATGGCTGAAAAAATACACGGGAGAAGAGACAGTTCTTAGCCTCGGACCTATGACGCTTGTAAAGGAAGCTGTTATGAAAAAGGCTCCCGCAGAGCTTATTATTATGGGCGGCTGTGTTCATGAGGAGCCGAATTTCAACGGACACGAATTCAATCACTGTCTCGATATCGAGGCTTTCAATTACTGCGTAAAGCATCCCCATGTTGCAATAACTCTTGATACCTGCCGAACAAAGACACTTGATATGAGGCAGTATGAGATAACGGACGATACCGTTCACGCAATGATAATCAGAGCCGATCAGAGACTCAGCATCTCAAGGCAGGAGGACGGCTGTTATGTATGGGATGATATTGCCGCAAATTATATACTTCATCCCGAAAGATTTGAAATAATAAGGGAAACAGATCCCGACGGCAATCTCCTTTGCAATGCACGGTATATTTCCGACAAGCTTTATTTTGAAAATTGATTTTCTCACGGAAAGGAAATAAAAATGAGCAGATTTCTGGAAGCTTTTGAAAAATTTATCAGAGATAACAATGCAAGAGTTTTCTCAATAGCCGAAATGACGGGAGATAATGCTCCTGAAAAAATTGAAATTCAGGAAAACAATGCCTGTCAGAACATATACTCCGTATCAAAAATGTATACCGTAACAGCCGTCGGCATACTCTGTGACAGAGGCCTTTTGTCGGTGGACGAGACGGTAACGGATATTCTCGGTGATGAATGCCCCGAGGGCTATGACAAAAACTGGGAGAAGACCACCGTTGATATGCTTATGCGTCATATGACAGGCATTCCCGGAGGCTTTGACACGGATGTTTTTGATGCATCAGAATACGATCCGGATTACCTCAGGGAGATAATGCTCAAAAAATGGACCTGCCCGCCCGATACCGAAAGGCATTACAGCGATGCAGGCTATTACATTCTTTCAAGAATAGTCAACAAAAAAGCCGGCAAGCCCCTGTTCGCCTTTTGTTGGGAAAATATCTTCCTGCCCTTAGGCTTCAGAGAGGCGGCATGGAGCTGCTGTCCCAAGGGACACGCCATAGGCGGCACAGCTCTTTATATCAGAACCGAGGATATGATAAAGCTCGGCGGTGTATACCTCAACAAAGGTATTTATCACAAAAAACGCATCATATCCGAAAAATGGGTGGAAAGAGTGCTTGAAAGACAATATGAATTTGCTCCCAACGGTATAAAGGATTCATACAACAAGGGCGGAATGAACGGTCAGAATCTGCTTGTCATACCCTCACAGAACAGAGTTGTTGCCTGGCAGGGCTATGATATACATCCCGGAGGTCCCGACCTTACAAGATTTGCCGCAGAATACGAGGACTGATATTATGAAAAAGCTTATAAACGAAAGACAGCTTCCCTCACTTTTATCAAGAGAAGAGATGCTCGGTATACTTCAAAGAGAGGAATACGGCTTTATGCCGCCATCTCCCGACTGCATCAGCTTTTCAAAGGCTCCCTTAAGAAACGAAAATGTATTTGCAGGTAAAGGACTTCTTTGGGAAATAACAGTAGCCCTTAAGATAAACGGAAAAGATTTTTCCTTTCCTGTATCGCTTATGATTCCCGAGGGTGAAGGACCTTTCCCGTTTTTTGTAAATATCAACTTTGAAAAGAATATACCCAATTATTATTTCCCTGCAGAGGAGATACTGGATAACGGCTTTGCCGCATTTAATCTCTATTTCAAGGATGTAACGGCAGATAATGACGACTTCTCCGACGGTCTTGCAGGAGTAATTTTCCCTGAAGGAAGAAAAAACAATACGGATTGCGGAAAGATAGCTATGTGGGCGTGGGCAGCACAAAGGTGCCTTGACTATGCCGAAACCGAGCCGAGACTCGACATGAAAAGAGCCGCTGTCTGCGGTCACTCAAGACTGGGAAAGACTGCTCTTGTAGCCGCTGCAACGGATGAAAGGTTCTATTATGCACATTCCAATGATTCAGGCTGCTCCGGTGCGTCGATAGCAAGAGACAATACGGGTGAAACTGTTTCGGATATCTGCCGCGTTTTTCCCTATTGGTTCTGTGAGAATTATAAAAAATATACCGACAATGAATATTCAATGCCCTTCGATCAGCATTTCCTGCTGGCATCAATTGCTCCCCGCTTTGTTACGGTCGGCTCTGCCGATGAAGACGCCTGGGCAGATCCCACGGGAGAGCAGCTCTCCTGCTTTGCCGCCTCCCCCGCCTTTGAAAAAGACGGACAAAGCGGCTTCATCTGCGACAGAAAAGCCGTTACAGGAGATACCTTCTTTGAGGGCAATATAGGATATTTCCTGAGAAAAGGCAGACATTTCTTCTCAAGAGAAGACTGGAATAAAATGTTTGAATTCATCAGATCAAAAAACTGAACAGAAAAAATCGGCATCCGCAGCATAAATGCGGATGTCTTTTCTTTTAATTTCAATAATATGCAGCAAAAAAATCAAGCATTTTTCTTTTATGTAAGTTTTCTTCTTGAAAAAATATAAGCTATATAATATAATATATTCTGTATAATTATATTGAAAGATGTGTGCTTTTATGGCTTACGAGAAAAAGAACGGAAATTTTAATAAAGAATACCGTCCGAGAGGCGGGGAAAAGGAAGGCTATGTAGGAGAAGACAAAAAAAGAAGCTTCCGAGACAATAAGCCTGAGGAAAGACCTGAGAGAGCAGAGCCGCGAACCGATCTTATAATCGGAAGAAACGCAGTAAAGGAGGCTCTTAAGGCAGGAAGACCGGCAGACTCCCTTCTTGTACAAAGAGGTGAGCTTTCAGGAAGCATTAAGCCTATAATTGCAGAATGTAAGGAAAAGGGTATCATCGTCAAAGAGGTCGACAGCAAAAAGCTGGATTTTATGTGCGGACATGCTCACCATCAGGGCGTGATAATGATAGCTGCTGCCCATGAGTATTCAACGGTAGAGGCAATTCTTCAGAGAGCTCAGGAGAAGAATGAGCCGCCATTTATTATAATCTGTGACGGTCTTGAGGATCCCCACAACCTCGGAGCAATAATAAGAACTGCCGATGCCGCAGGTGCACACGGAGTTATTATTCCCGAAAGAAGAAGCGTAAGCCTTTCAGGGATCGTGGGAAAAACCTCTGCGGGTGCTCTCGAATATGTACCCGTTGCAAGAGTAAAAAATATAACATCCACAATAAAAGAGCTTAAAGAAAAGGGCATCTGGGTATATTGTGCCGATATGGACGGCACCTTCTACCGAGAGGCAGATCTCTCGGGTGCAATAGCTCTTGTAGTAGGCGGCGAGGGCTCAGGCGTCAGCCGTCTCGTCAAGGAAAACTGTGACGGTGTTCTGTCAATACCTATGAAGGGAAATGTCAATTCCCTTAACGCCTCCGTCGCAGCGGCAATACTTATTTTTGAAGCATCAAACGCACGATAAGAAAGTGGGGGAAAGATATGAGCGAAAAGAATCCGTTTGACAGCATAACCGATACTGCCGTAAACGGTAAAACAGAAGAAATCAAAAGCAATGCTTCCGAAGACAGCAACAAGGGCATCGTTCAGAATGCAGCTGAAACGGAAAACACACCTGACAAAGAAGCAGTCCCCTCGTCCGACAGTGCTTCAACCGACAGCATTCCTGCAGGACGCTTTATAAAAACAAATGAAGCTCCCTTTATTTCGGCAAGCGGCAGCACCGAGGCAGAAATTCCCACAACTGCAAAGAAATATACAGACCGCCTTTTGCCTCAGGTCCCTGCAAGAAAGCCCCGCACGGGATACACGGGAAAGATCAATACCTATACGGCAAATCACTCCCCTGCTCCCGACACTGCAAAGTTCATTCCCATGGGCGAAAAGGCAGATGAAAAGAAAAAGGCAGCCGTGATAAGTGAGGTCTCTCCCGAAGAGGATACAGTAAAGATCGCGCAGCCTGAAATTCTGAGATCCTCTTCTCCCGAAGAGGATGCAGTATCAGAGCCTAAGGTCATTGTTGAAAAACTCCCCGAAAAGAAGGACACAGACAAGACAAAGCACATTGCAAGCAAAGGAGATCTCTTGAGAGAGATAGCAAAATCCTCGGGCGGCGAAGCCGAGGAAGAGGCGGAGGACGAAAATCAGCTTGTAATGGAAGGCTTCGGCGAAAAGGAGGAGTCCCCTACTGCAGACGATGCAGAGCTTGAAAAGGAGCTTTCCGAGGTAAGAGCAAAAAGGATAAAGAATTTCCGCTTCTGGACAAAATCCGCGGTAATTACGGGAGAAACAGAGGATGAATCCTTCAGCGCCCCAAAGGAAGAAAGAAAGCTTCCTGATTTTCTTGATAAAATAAGAAGCCGCTTTGAGCATCTTGACACAGATTTTGTGCCCGCCTCAGAGGATGAATATACAGATCCGTCAAAAAGAAGAGAGCTTTTCTCAAAGCTCATAAGCATCAGAAAATCCGTAATAATCAGAGCCTTCGCAGTTGCCCTTCTCGGAGTGATACTCCTTTTAATGAACCTGATAACAACGGTTTCGGCATCTATGAATAACGGCTTTTTTGCAGTATTCGGCGGAAGTGCCGTTGCATATAACGCAGTAAATCTCGTTATATTATTGGCAGTGGGCATCTTAATGGCAAATGATCTGAAAAAGGGCTTTTTATCACTGCTCAAGATACGCCCGAAAACAGACAGTGCACTTTTGTTCATATATCTCGGCGCACTCCTGCAGAATATAGCCGCCTTTTTCACGGTACTGAAGCCTGAAAATGAGTATCATATGCTCTCAGGCGCCGCTGTTCTGATGTGCGTGCCCGTGCTTATAGCAAAGACCTTCTACCTTGACAGCACAAGGCATTGCTTCAAGGCAGTGGCAGGTGCCAGCGACAAGGGATATCTCAGAAAAATATCCGATACCTCTCTTATCGCAGAGCTTCTCAAGGACGGAACAAACACGGAAACAAATGTTGTATATACCGGAAAAACAAGGTTTATCTCAGGCTTTATGAAGAGAAGTGCAGCCTCTGCCTTCGGCGGACAGGCTTCATCAAGAGCGATCGCTCTTTGCACTCTTCTTGCTTTGATCTCAGGCATAGCCGGACTTATTCTTACAAAGAGCCCCGTATATGCCTTAGGCTGTCTTACAGGCACCCTCGCATTCTCCTTCCCCGTAAGCTGCCTTGTTTTCTCAGGCTTTATGCTCAGAAACGAAAACAGCGTTCTCTCTGTAAAGTCGTCATATGTTCAGAGCTTTTCCGATGCTCACAGCTTCTGCTGTATAGACGATATAATCCTCAACGGCGCGGACATCTTCTCCGCAGAGGTGGTTTCCTCGGTATGCAACAAGAATGTAAATCAGAAGCAGGCAGAATTCTGTGCCGCAGTACTGACACATAATCTCAACGGCATCCTGAAGGCTGCTTTTGCAGGACCGGTACAAGGTCTGCAGGAGCGCTTTCCCGAGGTGGAAGGACTTGTTTTTGAGGAAAAGCTCGGCATTTCAGCATGGATAAGCGATTGCAGAGTGCTTCTCGGAACAAAGGATTTCCTTATAAGCCACAATGTTGAGCTTCCCAAGGAAAACACAGTCCCCTTCGTGCTTCAGGAAAATGAAAAGCCGCTGTTCCTTGCTATAGAAGGTCATTTTGCGGCTGTATTTGTAATAAAATATTCCTGCAATCCCGGTGCGGCAAAGAGCCTTTGCGAGCTTACCCGTCACGGTGCAAACATCCTCATAAGCATACAGGATCCCAATATAACAGAGGAATTCGGAGAAAGCCTTTTAGGTCTTCCCGAGAATTCTCTCAGAATAATAAAGAGCACCGTAAACAAAAAGTTTATGGAGAGCAAGGATACCGTTACGGATTCAGAGGAAACAGGCATCGTATTCTCTGATTCCTTTGAGGCATTCTCCCGTACAATGGCAAGCGCGATAAAGCTTGATAAGGTAAAGCGAATATCAAAATCTCTCACAGAGGCTGTTTCTGTTGCAGGTGCCTTATTCGGACTTATACTCACCTTTGCAGGTGCAAGGGCAGGCATCAACAGCTATCTTCCCGTAATTCTTCAGGTATTCTGGATCCTTTTAGGCTTTGTTGTGACTCCCGCTCTTTCAGCCACAACGCTTAAGGAAAAGATCAGACTTCCCGAAAGCACACACAGAAGAACCGAAGTTTCTTATAATACCGAAGAGGAAGAGGAAGCTGAGAATGAAGAGGCTGTGGCTTCCTCCGACAGTGAAGGCTGTTTGCAGGAGGAAGAAAATCAGCCTGCTCCCGTGAATGATACTGCTGAGCCTGAAACGGAAAAGGATGAGCAGATGATAATGGAGGGCGCTCCCTACACAAGACCGCCCGAGGTCATCGACTTTTCCGCCATCACGGGCGATGAGGAGCTCAATGAAGAAAGCGGCGAAAAGACCGTCAGCGATGATGTCCTTGATGCCTTTGCAGGGGATACTCCCGCAAGCCGCCGTGCCCATAGGCATTCTGAAGACTCTGAAGAAGCTCCGAAAACGGCATCAGGCGGTGTAAGAGGTCTTTTCGGCAAGCTGGGAATTGCTCCTTCACAGAAAAGAGAAGCCTCCCCTGCAAAAAAGAGCGATGAAAAAGAACGCTCAGCTAAAAATCCCTTCCTCTCCTTCAACGATGAAACACCTCCCCCGCCGAGATATGAATTAGGTGCGGATAAAAATAAAACAGAAGAGGATCCTCTTTCCGTTTCCTTCGTTCCTCCCGAAAATGATTCACCCTCCGCGGTTTATACAGATGACTTTTTCGCTTCCTATGACACAAAAGAGGATGATAAGGCCTTTGAGGATATAAGAAGACAGAGAAAGCAGGAGGATGACGATCCCAACGGACTTTTCGGATTTTAATAATATATTACAGTTTTTTCACAATCGTTGAAATAGCAATATATTTTTGTTATCATAGCTTCTGCAGAAAATGAGTTTTTCTGATTTATACCCGTTCACAAAACACAAAGGAGTGTCTGTCAATGAATGTCAAAAACGGCAAGCTTGATGTAAAAAAGACTATACTTACCGGCTTCGGCTTCCTTGCTACATCAATAGCCTGGGCGATCTACGATCCCTACATAACAAAAATTCTTAATAAGATTCTTTCCGAGAGCGATTTCATCACAAATCTCAGTGCCTCTCTTGCAAAAGCAATTCCGTGGATCGGACAGTTTGCTGAAGCTCAGGGACAAAGCACTATCTCCTCAACAGGCGGCTTTTCTCTCGTTCCCCTGTTTATCGGTATTATAATGACCTTCGATAACATCTTCGGTGTTATCTTCCAGCCCACATTCGGTAAGCTTTCCGATAACTGCCATTCAAAGCTCGGTAAGCGCCGTCCCTTTATCGTAAGCTGTGCACCTGTTTCAGCAATACTTTTTGCTCTTATTCCTATAGTTGCACTTAATACTACAAGCACTATCCGTCTTCCTCTTACAATGATAACGGTTATTCTCTTCGTTTTCTCCATGTCACTCTGGAGAGCTCCCGTTGTTGCTCTTATGCCCGACCTCACACCTCCCCACCTTCGCTCCGAGGGTAATGCCATCATCAATCTTATGGGCGGTGTCGGCTCAGCAGTCGGCATGGTTGCAGGTACAATAGGTATTGCACTCTGCACACTTTTCGCAGGCTACAGCAAGGCTGAGATCACAGCAGATGAGACCGTTTCCTTCCCCTATGTCTTCATCGTAGGCTCACTTGTTATGATCGTCGGAATGCTCGTTCTTCTCTTCTTTGTCAAGGAAGAAGACACAAGCATCAAGCTCAAGGGCGAAATGAATCAGTATGCCGACAGCAAGGCACTCAAAAAAGCTCAGAAGGAAGAAGCCAAGAAAAAGAAGGCTGAGCTTAAGGCAATAAAGCTTTCAAAGGCTGAAAGAAAGAGCCTCATCTTTATGCTCGGAACTCTTTTCTTCCTTTTCTGTGCATCAAACGCAATTACCACCTTCTTCTCCCTGTTTGCTCAGGAGATCCTTCATATGATCACCTCAGAAGCAACCTTCATTATGCTTATCTTCGCAGTATGCTCAGGTGTTGCCGCTATCCCTGCAGGTAAGATGGGCAAAAAGGTCGGAAGAAAAAAGACTATTATAGCAGGCCTTTCTGTTTTCCTTGCAGCCTTCATCGTTTTCTTCGGTGTATTCGTAGGTATGCTCGGCAGCAAGAGTCTTTCCATCAACAACTATGTTACTGTCAACAATGCATATATTGCTATTGACGAAAACATCAATTCCTTCAACGCAGAAAAGAGTGCTGCTGCTCAGGACGCAGGAAGAACACTTACCGATGAAGAGGTCCTCAGCATTGAAGGCTTCCTCGCATATAAGAACGGTGACGCTTTGGCTGATAATGTCAAGGGCTATTATGAGGAATATGAAGCTAAGCTCATAAATGATCTCGGCGAAGGCATCTACAGTGACATTATTGCCGTAGCTAATGATGTTCTTTCTACAGGCGCAGAGAGCTTTGAAGTAGCTCTTGCTGCCATAGTTGACACAGTCAATTCCGTAACCGGTATCCTCAGAATTCTCATCTATCCCGTTCTCATTCTCGGCGGTGCCGCTAATATGTTCATCACCGTTAACACTCTTCCCCTCGTTCTTGAGATCGGCGGTGTTGAAAAGGTCGGCACATTCACAGGCTACTACTATACAGCAACCTTCTCAGCTCAGATAGCATCCCCCATCCTCTACGGTTTCATAAGAATGTTCGCAGGCACATATATGTCCCTGTTCTACTACAGCCCCGTAATGTTCGCTCTCGCAGTTATTCTTATCTGCTTCGTAAAGCACGGTGAAGCTATCCCCGATGAAATGATCAAGGAAGCTGAAGAAGCAAACGACTGATAAGATTATTTCAAAGCAACTTCAAAAATAGTTTAATTTACTATTGACAACGGAACAAAAAGTGTGTATAATACCTTTTGTTCCGTTGATATGCGGATGTAGCTCATCTGGTAGAGCGCCACCTTGCCAAGGTGGAGGTAGCGAGTTCGAGCCTCGTCATCCGCTCCAAAAAATCCTGAATGTAAAAACATTCAGGATTTTTACTTCTTCACTATTCACTATTCACTTTTCACTTAAAAATATCTCTTCCTATATTGACAATAAAAGTGAATCGTGCTATAATCCCACAAGTCAACAAAATATGAAGGCATAGCTCAGTTGGTTAGAGTACTTGCTTGACATGCAAGGGGTCGGTGGTTCAAGTCCACTTGTCTTCACCAAAAAATCTCGTTCTGCGGAACGAGATTTTTTTATCCATCGCGAAGCGGTGGCATCTCATCAGCCGTCAGGACTGTATATCATCAGCCGTATACTACATACCGACGGTGAATGTTTTTTGTTATTTGATATTAACGGGAAGCTCCCAGCAGTAGTCTTCAAGCCATTCGTAGGTGTTGAAGTTTCTTGCTCTGATAACAAGACTGTCCTTGTAGACCTCTGCAGTCACTCCAAGTCCGGGGATATACTCTTCGTTTTCGTCCTCGGTGAATAATGCGCTGGGAAGAAGAAGGCTGTAAAAATTGTCGGAGACTGTCACAAGGGTATCCTCGTGGAAATCTCTGTGCAGATGTCCGCAGACATACACTGTGGTAAGTCCTTCGTCAGCGTACTTTTTGACAACTGCCTTAAGCTTTTCGGAGGCTTCACCCAGGTTTCTTGAAGCCGGAACACCCCTGTCATCATGGGTTCCCATAAGTAGCTCGTGGGAAATTATAAAGCAGGGCATACCTGTCTTTGCGGCTTCTTTCAGCAGGGAATCAACCCATTCGATCTGAGTGTCGGAAATGTAGGGATCGGGCATACTTTCAGTACCTAACACGATGAAATAACAGCCGTTGACCACCTTGTAATAATAATTAGTTTCGGTTTTAATGCCCTGTGTGCGTAAGAAATCCCTGAACAGCTCAGAGCCCTCGTCAAAATAAGGCTCCTCCACACAGGTAGCGCGTGAATCGTGATTACCCATCGCGGGGATGAGGTTCTTTGACTTGTTATATGCGAACAGAATACCTTTGAGATTGATATATTCCTTGATATTGCCGCAGTTTGTTATGTCACCCGCAATAGCAATGGCATCTAATTTTTCTTCGCTGGCATTGATATCGGCAACCAAACGGCGCAGGTTGTCGTTTCTGTCACGCACCGGGTCGCCGTCGGCATGAATATCGGCAATAAGCACGGCATTCATCAGCACCTCATCAGGCCTTTGTGCTTCATAGGTTTCTTTATAAATGCCCAAAGCCTGCGGAAACAGAGAAAAAATGCAAGCGATGGTTGCAAATAAAGCAGTAATGGTTTCAAAAATGGCCATACCTTTCAACTCCTCAAGATCTGTACTCAGGTTCATAATACAATATATTTTACTGAGATTCAATACCCCGACGGCATTTTTGGGCAATTCAGAACGAAGAGTAATTCAGCTGAAATATTTCTTATGTAACCACCGCAAAAAAATAATAGAAAAACAACCGCACCCGTATGTCGCTTATATGAGGGGATGCGGTTTGCTATTCTAACCCGAGAATATAATCTGCAGACACATTATAGTACTTGCAAAGAGCAATAATATGCCTTACGGGTATTTCGTTTTCCCCCTTTTCATAACGTGAATAAACCTGCTGTGTTGTGCCGAGATACTGTGCTACTTCTTTTTGTGTTTTGTCATTATCTTCCCGCAGATCTCTTATAATTTCAACATAGCTTTTCATAACTATCTCCTTGATACTTGATAGTTAAATTGTATAATACACCATATATGGTGTATTGACTTTACACTTGATGTGGTGTAATATTGTACTCAGTATATGTAATTTTATACTGATACAACCGGAGCTTGTGTTATTTTGTGTGTAATACTTCGGTTGTGCACATTTTTTTATTTACGGAGGTAAAAACAATGAAAAAAACCGCAAAAAGAGTTTTTTCAATTCTGCTGACAGTAGTTATGCTTTTAACTGCAACTCCTATGGTTTATGCTGAAAGAGCGACATACTCACCTGAGGTAGAGCTCTATATTGAGAATATGATAAAATTTGCGACATTTTCTCAATTTGGATCATATTTATATGAAACCAACGGACAAACCGGCGACATATTGGGAGAAGCAATCGCTGAATGTGAGCTCAACTGTGGTTATGAAGCTATGCTAAGTCTTGATTATAAGGATTATAACAGCAGTGAAAACAGTGAGTTTCTTACAAATGGAGTGCCTTTTTTCAACGAGGCTCTCAATGATGCATTTGAAGAAATAGACGAAAAGATTGCTTCTGGTGATATAATTGTTATAATTGATACTATTGAAACCGCAAAGCTCTGGTGGAGTCTTTTACCATACTATGGTGATGCACTTTATGAATTGGAAGAAAGATGCGTATCTTTTAACAGTGATATGTCCATTGAATTAAAAAACAATATTCTTGCTGCTAACGATATCGTAAAAAACAGAGGCACCCAAGCTGAATTTGATGCGGCAGTTGCTAAATTGACTCCTTACTATCCTATCGTAATCAACTGTCTCGATGAAGTACATAATTATGGGAAATATATTTCAAATAACGATGCTACCGAAATAGCTGACGGCACAAAAACTGCAACCTGTGAATTCTGCGGGGTAACTAATACCGTAATTGATGCGGGCTCAAAGCTCGAAAACGATAAGAATAACTGCTCCTGCAGCTGTCATAAATCAGGCTTTATGGGCTTTATCTGGAAGATAATCAACTTCTTTCAGAAAATCTTCGGTATAAATCCTGTTTGCGAATGCGGTGCGGCTCATTATTGAGAACCAAATTCAACATACTGTTAAATACTTCTCTGTTTATTAAGTAAGCTATCAATTAAAAATTAAACAAACTTATTTCGGAAGCAAAACAGCAAAAATTGCTCTCTCATACAATTTTTCAGTTAAAACGGAGTTTCTTCGGAGGCTCCGTGTTTTCTTTTTTGCGGGGATTCAGCCGTTTGTTTTGTTTTTCTGCAAGTATAACTTTAATAAAACATTTTTTTCGGTGCTTGTCTGACAGTTTTTTTGTCTGACAGATTGTATTATTTATTGTGAAAAAAAATAACAAGGACAGAAAAAAATGGAAAAACTGAAAAACAGACTTGTGGTTATCGGTCTTAACAAAAATATGCCTATGATAAAGAATATTCTTTGTCACTGTGCCTTCTTTATTATGAATATCCTCTTCGGCGGCATAAGCTTTGCAGGAGGGATATCTCCTTTTGCAACAGGATTTACAGCAGGAGCTATAAGCAGATATATGATATCCTCTGCCGCAGGTGCAGCTGTCGGCTATGCGTTTTTCTTCGGGCTTTTCGATTCTCTGAGATTTATTGCGGCAATAACTCTTATTGCCCTTGTAAGACTGACAATTGAAGAAAGAATAAAAACAAGCAGTCTGCTCTTTCCTGTTCTTCTGTCAGCCTCCGCCTCATTTATTTCCTCTCTGGCAGTATTTTTTGCCGTAGGCGGTGACAGCACATTTATCATCCTCTGCCTGAGCGAGGCACTTATATCGGGAGCCTTCGCCTGCTTTTCAAGAAGAGTATTCGCAATCAACGCACTAAGAAAAAAAGGGGCATATTTTGCTCCCACAGACACTATTGCCACAGTTTTTTTCGGAAGCATCCTGCTTTTATCTGTTGAGAGATTTCAGATAGCAGGTTTCTCTCCTGCCCGCATTGCGGCTTATTTTATAATAATGCTTTTTGCTCTCTGCGGAAGAGAAGCCGCCTCATCAATTGCAGGCATATGCAGTGCCGTTGCGCTGGGCTTTGACTCCTCTCACCCTCAGCTGATGCTTACATATATACTTACGGGACTGGTATCGGGACTTACGGGAATCTACGGAAAGATCCCCGTTGCCCTCAGCCTTGTGGCAACAGGCACCATAGCTCTGATATTAAAAGGCGACAGTGCCACAGCACTTACGGCAATAACGGAGATCATTTTATCGGGCTTTGCCTTCGTATTCATCCCCGAAAAGCTGCTTATTAAAATAACAGAGCCCTTATTGCCCTTAAGCAAGGACAGCTTCAACGAGGAAAAGGGCAGAACGCTTCACTTTATACTGAAACGCTCGGCAAAGGCAGTAAAGGATATCTCCGCCTCAGTCAGTGCCGTATCTGAGCTTCTTCAGAAAACGGACAAGCCATCAAAGGACAGCGTAACGGAATATGTAAAGGAGGATATCTGCAAGGGCTGTGCAAAATACGAATTCTGCTGGACAAAATGCAGGGAGCTTACTCAAAAATCCTTCAACAGAGCAAATGATCATCTTTTTACAAACGAAAGACTTATCTCTGAGGAGCTTCCCGAAAGATTTGCCGTTATCTGCCGTATGCCCGATAAAATAACGGAGAGCTTCAACAGAGCATATTTTGAATATCTTGCAAGGCTTGTCACCCGTCAGGAGGTATTCGATGCAAAAAAAGCAGCTGCAAGACAGTTTTATTCTCTCGGAAAAATTCTCGACGATGCCGCCGAAAATCTGTCCCGGCTCCCCGATTCCGATCCCTCTGCCGCAATGTCGCTTATGCCCGTTTTCAAGGATATGGGCTTTCAGGTTGCGGGGATAAGCTCATATACTGAAAGCAACGGCAAAAGTCTTCTTCAGGTCTACTGCACGCACATTCCGCCTATGCCCGATCAGGATGAATTGCTTGAAAATATATTTGAAGCAACGGGAAAGCTGTACCTGAGACCTGTTGCAGATGAATATTCAAAGGAAGGAACAGTGCTCAGCTTCTGTGAGGAAGGGAGATTTTCGGTTGAATATAATTCATTTTCCCACACGGGAGCGGGCGAAGCCTTCTGCGGAGACACCTGCCAATGCTTTTTTGACGGAACAGGAAGCTTTTATGCCGTTCTCAGCGACGGTATGGGCTCAGGCTCAAGAGCGGCTGTCGATTCCGTTATGACCTGCTCTCTTATGTCAAGGCTTATGCGCGCAGGCTTTTCACCCGAAAGTGCACTTGATGCGGTAAACTGCGCACTTCTTGTAAAATCAGGAGACGAAACCTTGTCCACTCTTGATATTTTACGGATAGATCTTAACACGGGAGAAGCAGTTTTCTACAAGGCAGGTGCTTCATTTTCCGTTATAAAAAAGGGGGAGAAAACGCTTATAGCGGAAAAAAGCTCTATGCCTCTCGGCATACTCGGGGATACTGCCTTTGAAACAAGCAGGCTGTCCTTATCCGACGGTGATATAATATTCATTCTCTCTGACGGTGCTGCCGTGATACCCCATATTACATTCAAGGAATTGCTAAATGAAAGCAAAGGCTGCGGCACAAAAAAACTTGCCCAAGAGGTCGTAAGCAAGGCTCTCGGTATGTCCCCCTCGGGAAAGCACGACGATATAACCGTAATATGCATAAGGCTTACGGAAAACCGTGACTGATAACATAAAACTGAAAATACCTGAAACTTCGGTTTTAGGTATTTTTTAATTTGATCCTTTATGATATAATAAACTCAGGGAAAGGATGAAATTTATGAGAATACTCCTTGCAGAAGATGAAAAAGAGCTGTCAGATGCTCTGTGCGCCATATTAAAGCATTCGAATTATTCCGTTGATGCAGTTTATGACGGTGAGGATGCCGCGGATTATCTTGCTACGGACATATACGATGCCGCGATACTTGATATTATGATGCCGAAAAAAGACGGTATCCGGGTACTCAGAGAAGCAAGAAAAAGAGGAATAATGACACCCGTGCTTATCCTTACGGCAAAAACTGATATTGACGATAAGGTATCGGGACTTGATGCAGGTGCTGACGATTACCTGACAAAGCCCTTTGCCTCAAAGGAGCTTCTTGCAAGGCTCAGAGCCATAATAAGAAGACACACCGAATCTGCAGACAACGGTATTATCTTCGGCAATGCCGTTCTCGATCCTCTTACCTTTGAGATCAGAACCGACAAGGGCAGAGAGCAGCTTTCAAGCAAGGAATTTCAGATGCTGCAGCTGCTTATGATGAATCCCACAACAATAATATCCATAGACAGATTTATGGATAAGGTCTGGGGATACGATTCTGAGGCACAGACCAATGTAGTATGGGTATACATATCATATCTTAGAAAAAAGCTGGCTTCCGTAGGTGCAGATTTCAAAATAACTGTTGTCCGCAATCTCGGATACCGCCTTCATAAGGACTGAAAATATGATAAAAAAACTGAAAAACCGATTTATAGCCATTGCAATGGTTTCTGTTGCCATTGTATTAGGACTTATAATCGGCTCTGTGAACATAGCAAATTATTCTAATGTAAAGAGATCCGGCGAAATGCGTCTTGATATGCTGGAAAACGGCGGCGGTCTTGCTCCTATGGTCGAGCTCTTCGGCAATAAAAGAAATCCGCTGTCCCCCGAAGCACCCTTTGAATCAAGATTTTTCACCGTTATCGTCGATAATAACGGTAATATCTTAGGCACGAAGACAGATCACATTGCCGCGATCGGCAAGGAAGAAGCCGCAGAAATTGCTTCGGAGCTTTTCAGAAAAGGAAAAACCGAGGGTATCAAGGACAGGTATGCCTTCCGTGCCCTGACGGGCGACGGCGTAATTACTTATATTTTTATCGATCACTCAAGAGAGCTTGATACCTTTTATTCATTTTTATATTCAAGCATTCTCATCAGCGCGGCGGCTTTTATACTGGTTTTTATTTTTGTGCTTATATTCTCTAAAATAGCCATAAAGCCGATTGCTGAAAGCTACGAAAAGCAAAAGCGCTTTATAACCGATGCAGGACACGAATTAAAAACACCTCTTACTGTAATAAGAGCCGCAAACGAGGTCCTTGAAATTGAAAACGGTGAAAATCAGTGGACAAAAAGCATTGAAAATCAGGTAAAAAATCTTACTGAGCTTACCAATAAGCTTGTTATCCTCTCAAGAATGAGCGAGGAGCAGGGAATTCATTTTTCGGAGCTGTGCTTAAGCGATATGCTTTCGGAATGTATAGACGGCTTTGAAGCAGTAGGCTTTTCTGAGGATAAGGAAATTATAAGCTCAATAGAAAGCGACATTAAATTCAGGGGCGACGAAAAGGCCATAGCTCAGCTTTTTTCCGTACTGACAGACAATGCATTGAAATACTCCCCCAAGGGAAGCATTATTGATATAAGCCTAAAAAAATCGGGGAAATATACAGAAATTATCTTCCTTAATCCCGCAGAGAATATTCCCGTAGGGGATAACAGCGTGCTGTTCGAAAGATTCTACCGCCACGATGAATCAAGGAATTCAGAAAAAGGCGGTCACGGCATCGGGCTTGCGGCGGCAAAAGCCATAGTTGAGGCGCATAAAGGAAAAATTTCCGCCGAAAGTCCCGACGGAAAAAGCTTTATAGTAAAAATACTGCTGTAAGCTATTAATTGAAAAAAGAGTGACGGATATCCGTCACTTCTTTTCATCCTCTGTTTTTTCCGCGATGATAAAACGCGGTCTGTTTTTTGTTTCGAGATATATTTTCCCGATATATTCTCCGATTATACCGAGACTTATCAGCTGCACTCCGCCGAGAAAGCACAATATACTTGTAAGGGATGCCCAACCTGCGACGGAATTGCCCGTGAGCTGAACGATAACAGACCAGAGAATACCCACAAAGCTGAGAAGTGCTACAACACAGCCGAACAGAGTAATTATTCTTATCGGCTTTACGGAAAGACTTGTGATACCGTCAAGGGCAAGCGCCAGCATTTTAGCAGGTGAATACTTGCTTTTGCCCCCAAGCCTTTCTCTTCTTTCATAATAAACGGATGTGCTTCGGAAGCCCACAAGAGGAAACATCCCCCGAAGAAAGATATTGACCTCCTTAAAATCAGAAAAGCTTTTCAGCACCTTTGAGGAAACAAGGCGGTAATCCGCGTGATCATATACGGTCTCAACGCCCATAAAGGACATAAGCTTATAAAAAAGCCGTGCAGTTCCTCTTTTGAGGATGCTGTCTGTTTTTCTGCTGCTTCTGACTCCGTATACTATTTCACTTCCGTTGAGATACTCATCTATCATTCTGTCAACGGCATCTATATCATCCTGACCGTCACAGTCTATGCTTACGGTTATATCGCACTTATCGGCAGCCTCAGTAAGTCCTGCAAGAAGTGCATTCTGATGGCCTTTATTACGGCTGAGAGAAATACCGCTTATAAAGGGACTTTTACGGGACAGCTCCTTTATTATTTCCCATGTACCGTCACGGCTTCCGTCATCCACAAAAAGTATGCGGCTGTCTGCGGATATCTTTCCTTTTTCCGTAAGAGAGGTAAGCTTTCCGAGAAACATCGGTGCGGTGATATTAAGCACATCTTCTTCATTAAAGCAAGGAATCACCATATATAGAACAGGTCTCATTTTTTCAGTCCCTTCCGAAGATACTGATAATATAATATCAGTATTTTCCGAAAAAGTAAAGTGCGCAGGTATATTCGGTGTTAACAAAAAGCCTGTATCCCGTAAGATTTTCCTTATTTTTTACATTTTATCTATATACAAATGTCTGTTCTTGTGTTAAAATTATATTTACCTAATTTTAAGGAGTGCATAAAAATGAAAAAATTTATAAGCATTATCCTTTCTGCCGTAATTATTTTATCGGCATTATCAGCATCAGCCGCAGCTCTTGTGACTGAAGAAACAAAGGAGCTTGGCTTTGCCGTGGCTTCCGATCTTCATTACAATGTTCCTGAGGCGGAGCTGGAAAAAACAAATAACGATGAAATTTTCTGGTATGCAAACAGAAGAGCCGCTATGGAAAACGAAAGCGGTCTTATTATTGACGAATTTCTCCGCCAGTGTGCAGAGGACGATTCAATAGAATTCGTGCTTATCCCCGGTGATCTTGCAGACAACGGAAGAACCGTATGGCAGGAGCACTATGATGTGGCAAAAAAGCTTGCCGACTTTGAAGAGGCTACGGGAAAGCAGGTATATGTAATTCCCGGAAATCACGATATGGGTGCTGCTGATATCGACTTCAAGGAGGAAAACTTCAAGGAGGTTTATGCCGCCTTCGGATTTTCTGAAGCCTTGTCTTCAATGGATGACAACTGCTCATATACAGCTGACCTCGGAGATAAGTACAGACTTATTGCTCTTGACAGTAATGATCCCTCAAAATCAACAGAGGACGGAATGAGCTTCAAAAAGGTAATGTGGGTACTCGATGAAGCAAAGAAGGCTCAGGAGGACGGAAGATATCCTATCCTTATGATGCATCACAATCTTCTTGACCATCTTCCCATGCAGAGAATAATCAGCCGTAACTTTATCGTGCGTTTCCATTACACAACGGCTACCCTCTTTGCAGATGCAGGCATCAAGCTTGTTTTCTCAGGACATGAGCACTGCTCAGACGCTACATCTTACACAACTCCTCTCGGCAATAAGATATATGATTTTGCTAACACCGCACTTACCATGTATCCCCTTCAGTATAAGGTATTTTACATAAATGATGCAGAAATAACCTACAGAACAAGAACCATAGAAAAGATTGCGGCAGAGATGCTGAAAAATACCACAGCAGGCTATACGGATGAGCAGATATCCCTTATGAACGAGGGCCTTAACGACTATTCAAAGGGCTTCCTCAAGGCGGGCATTCAGTACAGACTTGAGCTTTCTCTTTCAATGGAAAAGATGGGCATTGCTGAGGATTCGATATTCTATCCTCTTGTTTCCACTGCAGTAGGTGAGCTTATAAATATTCTCCGTATGCCTCTTTACGGCGAAAATTCCGTTCAGGAGCTGGGCAAGGAATATAATATTGATATCCCCGATTCCGATTATAAGACCGGCTGGGATCTTGCAACGGAGCTTGTTTCCTGGCATTACGCAGGCGAAGAGCCCTTTGAGGTGCAAAGCACTGAGGTAAAGATACTTCTCCGTACAGTTTCTCTTATTCTTAAGGATGATCTTTCCACCGTAAACGATGAGATCTTTTTTGCGGCAGCAAATGAGCTTATCGAAATGATGGGTATGAACGGCAATATGTCAAAGGAATTTACAAAGCTTACATCAGAAATATTCGGCGGCGTCACCGCAGGTCAGTATTTCCTTGTTGCTCTTGTATCTCCTCTTCTCTATCAGTTTGCATTTGACGGTGACAATGTTTCCGATAACAACGGCACTCTTCAGGGCTACGGCATTGAGATGAACGGAAGAAATATTCTCAATAATCTCTCCGACGCCGCAAACACACTTATGCTTTATATAGAGAATTTCTTTATAATATTTGTAAAGATCTTCGGCATCGGCAGATAAAGCATAAACTGTAAGCAAAATAAATAAGGACTTAAGCGTTATTTCCGCTTAAGTCCTTATTCATTTTAATATACAGGAAATTGCTGTCAATGTGAGCAATTTCCCGTATCAAAAATCACCTTTTCGCCCCGGGATTGAGGGCAGGGGGGAAGCATAATGCTTTTTACTTCTTTTTTATCTCATATCCGAGAGCGGTGATAAGCTTCAGAGTTTCAAGGGCAGTATTTCTGTCATATTCCTTTTCCTCCTCGCTCAGCTCCTCATAGGGAACAAGACAGGGAGTCATTTTCTTTTCATCGTCTCTTTTTTCACCGTAGACCCAACCGTCCTTTATTCTTCCCTGCGACCATACCTCGTGAACATTCTTTGCAATTTCTTCCTTAAGAGCCATAAGTTCCTCCGAAAGAACTACATCTGATGTATCCAAGGGCTTGGGGATATACATATTATCACTCCTGTATTAACCTATTGTACCAACCTTGCTGTCCTTTGCTTTATCCTCATCGCTTAAGACCTCATAGGGCACAAGGTTATGATGCATTTTTCCGAGATTGTTACGGCTCTTTTTATCGGGTGAGCCGCTGTAAATATAACCCTCGCTCCGCATATAGGCATTCCATCTGCGGTGCTCTAAATTCTCTATTGAAATTTTTTCCTCAGGGGTAAGCTCCTCATCCTTTTTTGACGCTCCCTGAATACCGCAGGCAATTCTTGCTCTTATATGAAGAGCCGCCGCAACAGATGAGCGGTAATTATATTCATAATTCCAGAATTCCTCCTCACTGCCCCACTTAAGGTGACGGCTGAGAGCCTCTTTTTCCAGCTTATTATGAAGAATACTGTCTGCAGAAAATGAGGTTTCGAGATCACCCGTAAAGCATATATCATAGGACTGACCGCTGTAGTTTTTAAGGCCGTCAAGCACCCTTTTCTGCTCACTTCCGTAAACGACAGCGTGAATAAAGGGCTTTATTCCCATTCTTTCAAACAAGGTTCTCAGCTCTACCGCAGTTTTGATATTAAGCTCATCATCGCCGAGACAGACCATTACATAAGTTATATTTCCTATTTCTCTGACCTTTTCATAAAAGCTTAAAGTACCGACATCAACACCCGGATGGAGCTTTATGGTATAGCGTGCTTCACCGGGAATGCTTCTGCCGTTAAAGCTTTCGCTCATAAGCTCAGGAGCGGCAGCCTTGAATCTGTCCTCTGAAAGCTTATCCTTATCAAACGCATTTATTGTGACATTATAACCGTCCATCTGGCAAAACCAGGAAAGAGCCTTTACGGTCTCAGTACCGAGAGAGCCCATACCGACAACAAGAGCAGAAACAAACCTTTCACCGTTTTCGCAGTCGATAGCTCTTTTGAACAGCTCCATTTCATTGTCATAAAGAATTCTGTTTACAAGGGATACGGTTTCGTTTATTCTTCTTACCTTGACCTTACCCTTTTCCGAGGCAGAAAGCAGTAATTCACTTTCTATTTTGGTGGACATCACATAGACATCCGTATTATCCCTGTCAGAAAATTCCTTTATAAGCTTCAGTCCCTGAACGGTATTGAGGTTTTCATCATCACTCATAAGTAAAAATGAGAGCCTTTTTTTACGGGAATGTCTCTTGAAATTAACTGCAAGGATATCGTTTACAAAAAGAAGTGCACCTGCCTGCTTTGCTTCTTTTGCGAGCTCACCCTTCTTCATTTCCTCGTCAAAAACATCCGTAAAGATAATTACGGACTTTTTATCCTTTTCTCTTATGCTGCTTGCAAGGGCAAATGTCTTTTCATTCAATTGAGAGAAAACATATGCGTCCTTGAAAAATCTTGCAAAATAGCCTGCATATGCATAGAGATTTTTCAAAAAGGATAACGCGAAGCTAACGGTACAAACGGGAGCTAAAAACTGCACCAGAAGAAGTCCGCCGAGATACCAGTTAAAGATCTCTCCGGGAATTCTTCCCGAATAAGTCATAACATCGTCGAATATGGCATCTCCGCCGAAGACCTTGATTGCCTTTGCAAATGCCATTAGAACGGCAGATAAAGGATTTACCTTCTGCTCCTCATATAAGCATATGAAGGCGGGAGCACATAAAATGATAGTTGAAAAAAAGCAGTATGCCATAAAAACATGGGTAATTTTTATGGAATGCTCCCTGTTTTTGCTAAAAAAGAGATACAGAGAAACAGCGACAGCAACGAAGGACACTATCGCAAACAGTGAAAAACTTATATTCCACATAATTATTATTCTCCTTTTATTCTATTTCCATAAGTTATCAATTTTTTTTCTGAGAGAATCAATGCTCAGCTTGTCAACATCATCTATGACCTTTATACCCATATCGTTACATCTTACAAGCGCACCGCTTGAAAGATTGGATGCAGAGCTTGCTATAAGCACCTTCTTTGCATAGCCCTTACCGAATTTTTCGGCAACCGTATTCAGCTTATATACCTCCTCGGGGATAACCGCCCCGTTTTTGCAGGAAATAAAAATGGGCATAACTCCGCGCATAAGCATTACATCTATCTCGTTTTCCGTATTAGGTCTGTCTGATGTAACAACGCCGTCCCAATCGATAAAAGCACCCGAAACAACATCGCAGTAAGCCGCATCTCCCTTGTCATCAACACTTTCAGAGGCAAGCATATATATAAGCAGCTCAAGAATCTTTCCCGATTTATCAAGACAGCTCCTGACCAATTCATTCTTAAAGGTCACCTTAAAAGAAAACGAATCGTACTCATAACGGATAAGTCCTCTTTCAGCAAGAGCTCTCAGCAGCTTTCTGTCAGGCTGATGCTTTCTTGCACGGCTGAGGACCGAGGGAGATGAACGGATAACAAGACTGTTCTCATCCTCGTAGCTGTTTGCCGTAAGGTAGGCAAACACGCCGCTCTGCTCATTCCAGTTTTTCGGATCCTCTGAGCATATACGCCACATTTCCCTGATATCTTCCTTATCCTCTGCTCCAAGGGCGGCGCAGGACAGATCTGCCTCTGTATGTCTTAAAACTCCTCCGTAAAGCTCAATATTTTCCTTTACGGATAAAAAGGGAAGTCCCTCTGCAATTATTTTTTCTCCGTCTCCGTCACAGTCTATTATTCTGCTGTCCTTTATACTGTAACGGTGAAGCTGTATATTCTTTTCAGGAAATCTGCTGTAAACGATGCCTGCGGCAACAAGATACAATTCCTCGCCGCCCGTAAGATCAAAATACAGCTCATCATTCCCGTTTACTATTTCCGTAAGCCTTTCTATGATAGCATTGATATTATTTCTGAAGGCAACACATATCTCAATAACTACATTCTGCCCTCTGTCGGAAAACATAGAGATATATTTTTTTCTGTGCTCCTCAAGGATATTTTTATCAGGTCCTACAAGATATATCTTTGAGGGAAGCTTTATAAGAGAAACGCAGATATTTTCTACGCTTGTTTTATCAAAAAATTCAACAAAAACCATAATACACTCCGAGAAACTGCAGAGAAAAAAAGCATCATACCCTCAGATCATACCCGGGAAAGCAAAATTCTCTGTTAATGACAAAAACGGTCGGACGGAAAAATATATCCCTGTGCCGACCGCCTGTTCTTACTGTTTTTTTTATTATCAGAAGCCGAGCTTAACCTTTTTTACTCCAACAAGCTTTGAGAAGAACTTGTCTGAGCTTGCGGCAATAAAGTCCTCTTTTGTAAGGAAGAATTCGGGACTCTTTTCATAGATCATTCTTCTGCTTGCCTTCGCACAGGTTCTCTCATACAGATTTCTTACAAATCTTGCATTGCTGAATTTCTTGTCGTTAAGAACCTCATCGGAAAGGCTGTCAAAGAATTTCTTTGCTTCTTCAAGTAAGCCTTCCTTGCAGGCAACGGATCTTGATACCATACCTGCAAATATCTCATAAAGCTGTTCTCTCGTGTAATTGGGGAAATATATCTCATAAGGCATACGGCTTTCAAGACCTGAATTTCCCTTAAGAAGAGTCTTCATCTCATCGGGATAGCCTGCCATGATTACAACAAGATCGTTTCTGTGGTTTTCCATTTCCGTGATAAGAGTATCGAGAGCCTCCTTGCCGTAGTCCGCACTGCCGATATGCTCGTCCCTGTAAAGAGAATAAGCCTCATCTATAAACAAAACAGAACCGTAGGCATCTCTGCACATTGCAGAGGTCTTGGGGGCTGTCTCGCCGACATATTTTCCGCAGAAGGCTCTGCCGGGATACTCAAAGAAATAGCCGTTTCTGAGAATTCCGCGTTCTCTGAGAATATTTCCGAGAATTCTTGCAACCGTGGTCTTACCTGTACCGGGAGCACCGACAAATCTCATATGGAAGCACGGTGCTGCGATATCAAGCTTCTTATTGACCTCGATCTGAGCAATTATCTCCTCAACCGTATCTGCGATCTTTTCCATACCGACCATTTCTCTGAGAGCATCAAGTCCCTTGTCATCCTCATCGGTATTGTTTTCAATAAGACCTGCAAGATCCGCTTTTGTTATAAGTGTATTCATCTGACCGCTTTCTGCATCGCTGAGTTGCTTACGGTAGATCATATCAAACACTGTCTTCTCTACGGTCTTCATACCGTAGAATCTGCCGTCACTCTTTTCCTCGATGATACGGCGTTCAAACTGCTCCCAGGCACCCTCATCGGCAGTATAAGAATATCTGCCGAGCTGCTGCTTTCCGCAAGCTATAATATCCTCCATATCAAGAGGCGGGAATCTGAGAGTTCTGATATAAAATCTGTCACAGAGATACTCCTTGACAGCTTCAAGGGAATCGTCCTCAAGGAAGGGAACTCTGAAAACAAAGATACATTTTTCTGCACCTTCCTCTGCAAGCTCAAGAGTTTTCTTGAAATATGTATTATTGAAATCTGAAGTCTCATTGCTGATATCCAAGCATATAAGCGTTGTGCCGGAAATATTCGCAGCATCCCTGAGCATCTTTTCGAAGGCCATAAAGAGATGAGGCTCGTGGGGAATAGTATCCTCTATCACACGCACGGGGAATTTAGATTGAACGATACCGCATTCCTTTACTGCCTTTGCAAACAGTTCAAGATAAGTAGTGAGACCGTAGCCGTCATTTATGGAAAACAGGAAATTTCTTTCCATAAAGGGTCTGAAGGTCTTATTCTGCTTTACTGCGGGAGCTATCATCTTAAGCTCGTGGATAACTGCCTTGAATTCATCAGCGGCGATAAGCTCATCCACTTCTTCAAAAACAGATCTTTCACAGCTGCTGTCTTCTGCTTCATTTTCTGTGTCTGCCTTGCCGTCACCCTTACCGAGCATTCCGCCGAGGACCTCTTTGATGCCTGAGCTTTTTTTCGCGTCCTCAGAAGGCTTTTCTTCCTTTTCAGGAGCCTTTTTCTCTTCTGCGGGTGCTTCGGAAACGGGCTCCTTCTTTTCCTCGGTAAGTAAGTATTTTACCACCTCGGCATTCTTATCAATGGCCATTTTAGAAAAAAGAATGTCATCGACCTTTTTTCCGAACTCATCATAGGACATATCTGACTCAACAAGAATGATACATTCGCTGTGGGAGGATTTTACTATTTCGATCTTTGATCCGAATATTTCTTTTATATAACCGATAAAAGCCTGAACAGGTAAAACTCTGTCGCTTCTCTTTGAAAGCACCCATTTACCTGAAAATGATAACTGTATCTTTTTCATAATCTCTCTCCTTAAAAACTATCAGAATAACGGATCTTGCAGTTCAGAGGAAGATACTCTTCCGTTGCTGTACCGTTCACTGACAAAGCTTCTGAAATCCGATGAAGTCTGCAATCTTTCAAACTCCTCCTGAATCAGCTGTATTGCATTTACAAGTTCAAAGCATTCCTTGCAAACAAGGATATGTGAATTGACACGGGCAATCAGACTCAGAGTATTCTCATCTATATTATCCATAGTGACAAAATCAAGGATCTCATCTATTGTCAAATGTTCCGCCATTTCAGTAACCTCCTGATCTTATTGTCAAGTCTGTTTACCCAATCGCTGACCGACTTATCTGCACCCTTTGCCATAAAAAATTCAGAATATACAACATCACCGTATACTCTTTTGCTGTCATAGGGCTCGTTAAGTGCTCTGAGCAGTATCTCTTTTTCAAGCTTACCGAAAGAAAGCCACGGTATTTTTTCGGAATATAAAACACAAACGGAATACATATCATAAAGCGTTAGTTCATCAGGGCTTGCAAGAAGCTTATTCTTTGCTTCTATTCTTGTCATATCATCCTCAATAACATATAAGGACTGAACTAACCAGGTAAGAATCTTATATATATTTATATTTTTCGAAAAAATTACTATTCTGAAAGCATTTTGCAAGGTATTGATCACTTCATCAGGGGCAGCTATTTCCTCATATACATCGGGAAGCTCAGGGGCATAATTTCCGTTAATATCTTCCTTGCCGTATAAACGCTTGATCTGTTCTATTCTTGAAAGTATCACATTACGGGCAACCGTATAAAGCCATCTTACAAAATGCTCTGCATCACGGTTTATCTTACCCTCAGGTCCGTCTTTCAGCAAAAAACGGGTGACAACATACTGATAGACTCTTATGCGGATATTCTGCATGATCTCGTCATCAGAGGAATATTTACTTAACCAGTGGCTGCCGCTGACCTTACCGTGAACATATCGTTTAAGCTCCTTTTCTACAATAGAAAAGAGCCTGTTATAATCAGGCGAATCCGAAATAAGATCATCAACCATCCTATTGAATTCCTGCTCGGTAAACTTCATCTGCATCTCCCCTTGTCTGCGGATAGTCATATCTTTTTTATTCTATCATCTTTGTCGATTTCCGTCAACAAAAGAACACAAAAAAACAGGAAAAACGCAGTGTATATCATACAGACTGACTTATATTTATATAAAGGTCTGCTTTGCCGGAAAAATCCGGAAAAAGCTTGGTTTAATGAGAGAGAAATATTTAAACCTGCGTACCTTATCGTAAAAACTGTTTTCTCCGTACGCCTTCGGCTGCCATTTTCACAAAGCCCCGAAACGGGAAGCTTTCTTCCCGTTCCGGGAAAATGCACAGGCTAACGCAGCCGAAGGCAAAAGAAAGCTTTATTCAGGCATTCAATATACGCTTGCCTGAAAAACTGTTCTTATTGCGGTATTTCATATCTGTACTTCGGATCGGAGAAAACCACCTTATTACTTGACAGCTCCGATTTTTTGCCGCAGGGGGCAAATTCAGGACAGTTATAGCTTCTTTCGATACGCGACCACAAAACATTTTCACGCATCTGAGTTATTATACATTCACCGGGAGCAATATGGTTCAGAGCACTTACGGGAACAAGAGCAACCGTGTCCTTATCATAGGACACTATGCTTTCACCCTTACCGTTGAGCGCCGATATGGGAGAAATAACCGTCTTATGCCCGCATTCTTCGGAAAAATCCCTTTTGGTCTGCGGATTGTTTGTTCCGAAGAATATATGAACATTCAGATTATCCTTGATTATATCAGCCGTCTCTCTGCCGTAGACATTATTAAGCTGAGCATAGGACTGCAGGATCAGCAAAAACCAGATATTTCTGCCGCCGCAGGCTGAAATGACCTTATCAAAATCCTCAAAACGGGGAAGATTGCCGAATTCATCAAGAAGGAAATAAAAGGGTGTGTCGAGCTTTGAATTTTTCTTTCTTGCAACGCCTATAAGTGCAGTATAAAGGTCACTGAGAAAAAGGCTTATTATCTCATAATGCAGGCTTTCTTCATCCTTATAAGACAAAAATATTACCGTAGGTCTGTCACCCTCATCCAGAGTCTCAAAGTCGATGGTGTTCGTGCAGGTAACTCTTCTGATGCTTATATCTCTGAATTTGCTGATTGCCGCCGCGAAGGATGAGCTGATGCAAAGCCTTGTGTTTTTTGCCTGCTCAAGAATACATTTGCCGGCAAGCTGATATGCCTTTGACTGATGACTTCTGTTTGTGAAAAAGCCCTTATCGTAGACATCGCTTACAGAATCGCTGAAGGAGTCAAAGATCCTCAGGACCGTATCAAAGGAAAAGTTATCCTCTGTTATATCTCCGTCGTAACCACTGTCCTCAAGCATACCGAGAAGTATTGCGTGAAGTAAGTCTCTTGCAGAGCAGTCCCAGAAGGGATCCTTTGTGGCAGGAGATACGGGAACGACCATATTGCATAAGGAAGTAAGATCCTTTTCTGCTTCATCAAGGCAGGCTGTCTTATATTCCCTTATTGCTGCCTCAGCATCATCATAGCTGTCATATTCTGTGCCGTTGAATTCAAAAAACTTTTTAAGTCCCCTTTTTCTTGTAATAAGCTCAGGAACATCAAATTGCTTCTGATATTCCCTGAAGATCTTTGTCAGCGGATTCCAGCAGTCACTTACGGAATAATTCGTAAAGTCAAGAAGCTTTATGTCATAGCCCTCTTGTCTGAATTGCTCTGCATAATTACTGTAAAGCTCCTGCTTCGGATCGCTTATGACAAGATTCGGCTTATTTTTCTTCTTCATCAGAATATTAAGCGTCGGAATTACATATCCCGTGGTCTTACCGCTTCTTGTAGCACCGATAGCAAGCACATGGCTGTCGGGAATGAAGGTCACATCCAACTTTCCCGACTTATCCTTTGTTACACAGATGGGAATTCCGTCTATTTCCTTTTTGCAGATATCCTCAAATCTGTAGGTGGCATCCTTATGCCTGAGTCTGTATTCCTCTACAGTGTCAAGTTTTGCATTTTCATAATCTTTGAACAATTCTATCTTATGCATAAATATCGCCTCCTACATATCCGAATCCGTTTTTGGAATTTACAATATTCTGTTCTTTACATACTGTCTTTATGTCATCCTTATCGATTTCCGATGACTTACCGAAAAGAGCATTTTTAAGCACTCCGTCAATAATTCTCTGAAGCTTTACTGTATCAAAGCAGAGTAGATAATCTGCTCCCTCTTCCGTCATTTCAACTCCGATATTGCCGAATGCCTCTTTTCTTCTGGCAAAAAGTGCCTTTATAACAGTCTTTTTTTCCTGAAGCGAAAGCCTTTCGGAATATACGGTATCGCATTCGGGAGCTATATCCGTTATATCGGCATCTCTGCCCTGAGCAATAAGAACAAAAACGACCTCTGAAAGATCGAGGGAAACACAAGGTGATGCAAGAGGGAATTTTTTGCGGTAGCTGTAATCTAAAAGATTGTGAAGGTCATCAAGCATCGCACCCTCAAGCTCCTCACAATTTTTAATAATGAAGACCGTGCGTACTGTTTTTGTTTCGCTGAGCTTTCTGAGAATTATATTATCTCTGTCGGGAGCCAGGTCATTATGATTAAGTGTTCCCGCATCTATCAGCACATTCGGTGTCTCCCCGAGAGCCCTTGTCAGCATATCACAGAACATATCTGTAAGAAAGCTGTCCGATGTAACCACAAGAAGAGGAGAGCATATCTCTGCAGGACCGCGTTTTGAGAGCATAAGATTCTGCAGTATTTTTTTGACCTGACTGTCTCTTTTCAAGGGCAGATCTTCAGCAACGGACACATCTATTTCAAATTTTCCGTGGAGCTCACTGTCAAAGGGAATACCGTAGCAGGCATCGAGCCGGCTTTTTGAATTACTGTTCAGAAGCAGTTTCTTCTTATCATCGTTTGAGATTATCTGAGAAAATGCCACCTTTGCAAAATTACGGTCGTAAACATTTCTCTTGATTATACCCTGACCGAAGGCTTTTTCAAGAATACCCGCTACCGAATCCTTTTCAGGCACGGCTTCATAAGCGCCGGTCTTACATATGTGTGTGAAGAGTCCTTTTCTGTTTTCGTTATTGAGGATAGTAAAAAGTCTGTCATAGTAGCATTTTTTATTCTCACTGTCATAGGCAATACCCATAAGAAGTCCAAAGATACAGTTCCATTTTGCACAAAGGCGAAGTCTTTTTATTGCGGACTCATTGTCGCAAAACATACATATTCCGTTATATTCCATAAAGGCAAGTATGCCTATAGCATCTATATTCCCGTTCATGGCGGCATTAAGAAGATCTGTATACACATCCTCTTCCGTAAGTGCCATATCATCACCGAGAATCTCCTGCTTTACACTGAGAGCAGCTCTTTTCTGAGAGAGTATCATTCTTTCCTCTGCATTAAGCGTTGTATCCTGACCGCTCTTTTCACCGAATTCCAATAACCGGCAGAAGCGTTCATAGGATGAAATATCTGCAATGCTTCTGAAATGTTCCTCTTCCGTTTCCGTAAAGAGCTTTTTCAATTTCTGATTTTCGGGAATGCAATAAATTCTTGCAAGCTCGGAAAATGCTTTTTTACGCTCCTTCTCGTCAAGAAATCTGCCTGCCGTTGAATCAAGCAAGAAATATTCAGCAAGAAACATCTGTGTAAGATAATCAAAAACTTCCATAAGCTGTGCCTCCTATAGCTTTGATTTTTTTAGGCATCAGAATGCTGTCTATAAGTCCGTATTTCAACGCCTCCGATGCTGTCATTGTGTTGTCTCTGTCAGTATCCTTTGCGATACATTCCACTGTTTTTCCCGTATTCATGGCAAGGATGGAATTAAGCTTACTTCTTGTCTCCTCAATATGCCTTGCCGCAAGAATGATATCGGATGCCTGTCCCTGCGCACCGCCCAGGGGCTGATGGATAAGGATCTCGCTGTTGGGAAGTGCAAGCCGCATTCCCTTGGAGCCCGAGGAAAGGAGAAATGCTCCCATTGACGCCGCAAGACCTACGCAAATAGTTCTGACCTCACATTCAAGTGAATTAATAGTATCATAAATAGCAAGTCCGTCCGTGACACTTCCGCCGGGACTGTTGATAAGTATTGTGAGAACTCTTTCTGCCTCAGGGATATTGTCTTCAATCATTTTCTGTTCTGCAAAATGCATCTGAGGAATTATTCTTGCCGCCATGCCTGTTTCTATAGGCCCGAATATGTAGATCTGGTTTTTGCTTAACAAATACTGCTCCGACAAGACCTCTTTCATAATATCTTTTGACATATATGTCACTTCCTTTCTCTTTTTTCATCCAATAAAACAGTCCTACTGTGTTTTTTTCGCAGAAAAAAATTTATTTTCAGAAAACTTACCAAAAAAACATTTAGCCGCTTTATATTGAAAAGCACAGATCAATCTGTTACAATGAATTTATAAATAAAAAAAGGATGTGACCGTATGAGTAAAAATACCGAAAGAACATATATCCCCTTCAATAAATGGGGATACAGCTCAAAGCAGACGGAATATACCGAAAAGACAAGACTTCTTGACTATGACGGAACTCTTCTTGCGAAGGGCTGGGCAAGGCATAATGTATTCGATTATGACAGGACTCTTTCAAATCCGAGGATGAGAAAAAAGGAATGGGACTTTTATCAGCTGGGAAACAAGAACTATATGGTTCAGATATCCTTTGCCAATATTTCGGTGGGCGGTTATGTTTCCGCCGTGCTTATCGACCTTAAAAACGGCAAAAAAATTGCCGATGCCACCTCACTTTTCTTAGGCGGAGAAAGCAAATATGTCCTTCCTCCCAAGGGTGATGTACCCAACTACTTTGAAGCTAAGGTAGGCTCGGCTCATGTTATCTTTGATACAAGAGAAAATAAGAGAATACTTTATTTCAAAAAGCCGCATAAGGGCTCCTTCATCGAATGTAATTTTGTAATGGATATTCCCGAGGGACTGGAAAACATCACTACGGTACTGCCCTTTGATAATTATCCTACAAGATACTTTATGACCACAAAGCAGAACTGTATGCCCTGCGAAGGCACATATAAGGTAGGAAATACAGTATACGCCTTCAAGAAAACAGATACCTTCTGTGCTCTTGACTGGGGAAGAGTAAACACTCCCCACGAAATGGTATGGTACTGGGGCAACGGCTCAACCTATATTAAGGACAGCGAGGGCAAGAAGCATATCTTCGGCTTTGAGATCACATGGGCAATCGGAAACGAAGAAAATGCAACAGAGACCTGCCTTTTCTATGACGGCAAGGCGCATAAGATCGGGGCTGTGGATGTCGAGACCTTCCCAAAGCCCGACAAATTTATGAATGAGTGGAAATTTATCTCAGAGGACGGCAGATTCAACCTGACTATGACTCCCTATTATGACCACCATTCCGACACAAATATATTGAACCTTGCAAGAATGCACACTCATCAGGTACACGGCTTATGGAACGGTGATGTAACTCTTGATGACGGCACAAAGCTTGAAATAAAGGATATGTACGCCTTCTGTGAGTATGTAGAAAACAAGTGGTAACAAGGAGACAAAAGAATGATTCTTAAAGCTTTTATTACATTATTTAAGCCTTTTTTAATTCTTATCACATCTTTTGCAACCCTGATTTTCGGCTATGCATCATTCCTTGATGCCGATATTCTTGATACATTTTTTAACTGCTACCCTGTTTCGGCTCCTGCCGTTGAAAGTAACTGGAAAAACACAGATAAAACTGTCCCCGAGGGTGATTTTTATGTAAGCACCAAGGGCTCGGATGAAAATAACGGCACAAAAGAAAGCCCCTTTGCCACAATAGAAAAGGCAATGGAGGCTGTAAGAAGCTATGACAAAAACCAAAAAACAGGTATCACTGTCTGCATTGAGGCCGGAGAATACAGAGTAAGCTCTCTCTCCTTCACTTCTTCAGACGGCGGAACTGCCGCCTGTCCCGTAACATACATAGGCTTTGGTGAGGGTGAAGTCATAATCAACGGCGGACTGAATATTTCTGCCGAGGATTTCAGCACATCCGATAAATATCCGTATATTTCTTCAAGACTCTCCGTTTCTGCAGACAAGGTGCTCGTAGCTGACCTAACAAAAGAGCCCTACAGTCTTTCTCAGCAGGATTGGGGCAAGCTTTATCCCATAGGAACATATAATACCGCTTCATCCTATAAGGGTGATACAACAGGCCCTATGTACTGTGAGCTCTTTGTAAATGATGAAAGACAGACGCTTGCAAGATATCCCGATGAAGGCTTTATCTATACGGAAAAGGTATTGGCTACCGGTATAGATGATCCCATTCCCGATGAAAACGGAGATCCCGCAACAGATACTTACCATATATCCCGTGAGCTTGCTTCAAAAATAGCAGGCTGGGAAAATCCTGAAGAGGTATGGATGTACGGCTACTGGAAATATGACTGGGCAGATGGCTCGTCCCCCATCGGCGAGTTCAATGAAGCAGAATGTACCCTCTCGCCCGAATACAGAAGCTATTACGGTACTAAAGAGGATGCACCCTATTATTTCTACAACTGCCTTGAGGAGCTGACCGCACCGGGTGAATGGTATCTTGACAGAGAAAACGGTCTTCTTTGTGTCTATGCACCCGAAAATGAAGCCGCTGCAAAATATAGCTTATCTCTCAGCCTTTCCCCCGTGATCACCGTTAATGCAGATAATCTGGCTCTTAAAAATCTCACCGTGAAGGGTTCAAGAAGCAACGGCATCGAAATAAACGGAAGCAATAATACCGTAGAAAGCTGCAGAGTAATAAATGTAGCTTATACTGCAATTACCGTTAACGGCTCAGGCAATAAAATAATTCATAATGAAGCAGCCTATCTCGGCGGCGGCGGTATCTCACTCAGCGGCGGCGACACTGCAACACTTACACCGTCAGGCAATATAGCAGATAACAATCTTATCCATAACTGGGGCGAGGTATACCGTACATATCAGTTTGGTGTGGCACTCAACGGTACCGGCAATATCTGCTCTCACAATGAAATGTACAATGCTCCTCACGGTGCCGTGACCTACAGCGGAAATAACAATATGATCGAATATAATCTCATATATAATGTATGCCTTCTTTCAGACGATGCAGGTGCTGTGTATGCAGGAAGAAGCTGGACCTCATACGGAAACACAGTAAGATATAACTGTATACATTCCTTAGGCTCAGACGGGCACACTCCTGACGGAATATACCTTGATGACGCTCTTTCGGGACAGAATGTTTACGGAAACCTTCTTGTGAACATTCCGAAATATGCAATTCATGCAGGCGGCGGCAGAGACAACAATATTCAGAACAATATCATTGTCAATGCAGGGGATCAGGCTATAAAGTATGATGACAGAGCCCGTGACGGTGCTCTCAATAACGGTTGGTTCAACGAGCATGTCAATAAAGACAGCGGAGATATGTGGAAGGACCTTTATGCATCTCCCTATAAGAGTGAGATATGGCAGGAGGCATTCCCTCAGTATAAGGATTTCTCCGATGATTTCTCAGACGGCGATAACCCCGGCTTTGTTCCTAATCCCGCAAACAGCATTGTCACAGGCAATGTTATCGTTGACCGTTCTGCGGCAGTCGGTGATTTTGCCGATGCTGTAAAAAAATTCAGCACGGTGGAAAACAACGACAACTACTCCCTTTTCCACACAGACCTCATATTCACCTGTGCAGATAAGGGTGATTACTCTCTCAGAAAATGCTCACCCGTATACAAAAATCTTCCCGACTTTAAGGACATCCCTCTTGATGAAATAGGAAGAAGATAAAAATTTCCGCAGACTGCAGAGACTCCTGCAGTCTGTTTTTTCTTACGGCAGCCTTACATTATAAAAGATTGAACGAAAAATCTCTCTCAGACAATTTGACATATCCGGGCTTATTTCTTATAATAGTTATATTAATACTTTTAAAAGGAAGCAGCATTATGGGAAAAAGCACACTCGTTCTTGAGCTTGAAATATATCTTATCCGCCACGGTCAGAGCAATGCAAATGCAGGAATAAAGGTAAGAGAAGTACCGACTGTTAAGGATCTTGCTGATCCCGTGCTTTCGGAGCACGGAATATATCAGGCAGGTCTTCTCGGAGATCATCTTTCCGACATTCAGTTTGATGCAGTATATTCAAGTGCACTTTTAAGAGCAGAGAGAACTGCAACAGAAATCATCAACCGACAGAAGATAAGACAGCCTCTGAGACTTCTTCCGCTTCTCACGGAAAACGGTATGGGCGAGGAATACAAGGGAGCACCTATGGAGGAAATACTCAGCATCAATCCCGATGCCGTATTGGCACCCGATCTTCCCGAAAATACCCCTCTTATGTGCTATTCAGATAAAAATGATAATGAGGCACATTTTGAGAGAGCAAAAAAAACCGTAGAATACCTGAGAGAGCATCATAAGCCGGGCGAAAAACTCTGTGTTGTTTCTCATGCGGCTTTTATCACTCATATAATATTCTACCTTATGAACTTAAGAGAGCTTCCTCTCTTTGATATCAATTTTACAAACACAGGTGTTACAAGGATACTTTTCTATAAGCCCGGCACAAACCCCTACGGAGATATAATTTTTGACTACATAAACGATACCTCCCACCTGCCGAAAAACGCAGATACAAAATAATATGCATCATCTGCTTTCCCCGGAGACGGGCATATGCTATTTCTTTACAGCAAAGATTATTCTTCAAAAAAAACAGGCGTCTCACCGAAAAAAAGTGAGACGCCTGTTTATATATATCATATTAACAATACAAAAAACCTATCAGAATGTTCTTGAGGCTCTGTCTACGGGAGCAAGAAGCACCTTTCCCGTTCCTCTGTATACATTTACAAGACCTTCGCCTGAGGCTGCCGAGCCGATAAGTGTCTTTCCTGAACGCTCAACAGTAAAGTTGAGAGAATTGCTCCAGGCAACAGCAAGACTGCCGTCAACCTTAAGCACATCATTCTGAAGTTCAATTTCAATAAGCTCCTCCTTGGGGCAGGCAGATTCTATTGCCAATATGCCCTTACCGTTGATGCTGAGATTGAAAAGACCTTCGTTTCCCGCAACGGCAGAGGAGAAATTGGAGCGCATTACTGCCTTATGCTGAAGAGAAGCATCACAGGCAAGGAACAGACCGTCGTCAAGAACAACTGAGCCGTTCCAGTTATCCGCATCAAGAAGAAGAATATATTTATAGGTAGGCTCAAGCACAAGAATACCGTCACCCTTGTATTCAGGCTTGATTGCACTTTCACCGGTCACCTTTCCTCTCATAGCCTTTCCGAGAAGATCGCCTACACCCTTGACACCGGTTGTGGCATTCACATTTCCTACGCTCCACTGCATTGCACCTGCCTGACAAACGACACCGTTTGACTTGCTGAGATCGCACACCAGCTGTCTTTTACGGACATTCATCTCATTACAGAAATATGCCGTTGCCGCAGTTGAGGGAGAAACACTGAGATCTCTTACATACTCAATAACAGAAAACGGACCCTTTGTATCAAGTATTCTGATATCATCGTTGTTGAAAAAATTATTGATTTTGTACATAGCATATCCTCTTTTCTGAATTTTTTATTTCTTATTTCTGTATCTTATAAGGGCAATGACGGAAGAAATTATACCTGCCAGCTGTGCGAAAATGGCGGTTGAGCCGAGAACGGCGTGATACACAGTCCACGAAAGCATATTTCCCATTAGGAAAATGCGTATTCTCTGCTCCTTCTTCTGAAACATTGCCAGCATATAAAATATTGCTGCAACTATAGATAAAACATCTATGGGAGCACTTATACCGATAGCTCCGCCCGCTACATATAAAGCGAGAAAGAGTATCTTTTCCCATGTTCTGACCTCTGTTTCCTTTTTATCGTGATACAGAGAAAATATTATCTGAATAACGGCAACAAGATTTATTATTACACCTGAGCTGAAGGAATCAAGAAGAAGAATATTAAGTGCCGCAAGAATATTTACCGCGGCGGATACAAGAAGCATATGCTTTTTGTTCTTAAGCTGTAAGGTCAGTATTGCACCGATTGTTACTATTATGCCCAGTGCCTGACCGATATAATATGCCATAAAACGCTTTGTCTCCTGAGATAAGTAAATTTCCGCTTCAGAAAAATCTGTTTTTACAATAAAGGCCTACTCTTCATCATAAAAACGGGAAGCTTTCTTATCTCCTATTCTATTTTATACTTAATATGTTGTCAACAAAAAAATGCACATTGACAGAATGTCTGCTTATTGCTATACTAAAATCAAAATAAAAGGAGGAATTATTATGTTCAGAGCACTTTTAAGAGCGATCGTTGCATTATTGATGATGATATCCCCCGCACTTCCCAATCAGATAGGACTTCCCGCTGAGCCCAACGGTCAGGCACTTGAGCTTGACAGCAGATTTGAGCTCGTATGGGAGGACGAATTTGAAGGCGACAGCCTTGACAGAACAAAATGGCAGACCGAATGGTGGGTAACCGAAAGAAAAGGCGGCTACTGGCACGAGGATATGGTAAGCGTTGCAGACGGCAATCTTACAATTACAACTGCATATTTTGATGAACCCCTCGAGAACAAATATCTTGAAAAATGGGGCGACATAATAAACTTCAAGCCCTACAAGGAAGGCTGGTACACTGCCTGTATCTCAACTCAGGATCTTCACGAATTCAAATACGGATATTTTGAGATCAGCTGTATTCTTCCCAAGTCCACAGGTATGTGGTCCGCATTCTGGATGATGAACGGCGGCGTTGTGAATGAGGACGGCTCAGGTAAGGACGGAACAGAGGTCGATATTTTCGAATCCATGTTCTATAAGGACGAGATCTGGGGCTACGGAGACTGCGTTCAGACAGGTGTCATCTACGACGGCTATGGTGAAGCAAATGTAGGTGTCGGTCTCGGAAAATACTATGCCGAAAATCCCTATGAGGAATATAACACCTACGGTGTTGAATGGAACGAAAACGAATATATCTTCTACATAAACGGCATTGAGACCTGCAGAACAAGTGCAGGCGGAGTAAGTCAGAATCCCGAATGGCTCCTTGTCTCCTGCGAGGTTGCAGGCGATAACGGTGTAGCCTGGGCAGACAGACACGGCACGGGCAAAATGAGCATGGAGCCCGGTGATACCGCAGAATTCATAGTTGATTACGTAAGAGTATATCAGTACAAATAATTGCTTCAGCCGATGCAGTACACACTGCATCGGCTGATTTTCTTTTATCTGAAGCTTTTGCCGAAGCTATAAACTTCTGCTCCCCCCTGCATTGAAGAGGTATAGCTTTAATAATAGGTTCAGTTTCCCTTTCCGAGAGCCTCCGAAATATCCTTAAGCCTTCTGAAGGGCTGAAAAAGCTGCATACGGTTATCGCGGAAGGCAAGAAGCACCATTTCAATATCATTATTGCTGACTACTCCCATAGAGTCGCACATAACAAGGTTGTAGAATTTATCAGTTATCTTATAGGCATTTATCTCCTCATAGGCTTCGCTGTCAACACCTGTAAGACCGTCGGCTTTATCTTCATAAAGATCTCCCAAGCCCAATGCGTGTCCGAATTCGTGCTTTACCACATGAGAAACCGTATATTCATCATTAAGTCTTTCATCGTCACCCTGAATATAAATTATCTTTCTTGAGTGCACAGACCACTTGCCGATACCTATATTTGCAAATGAACGCCTTGCCTTAAAAATATTTCCCGCATGCTTTTTTGCTTCATCTGTGCCTATACGGTCTATCATCTTTTGTACTCCGTCAGCCATCTCACCGTCAAGACGGCAAATATATATGCTGTCATAAAGCCTTTTATCTTCAGTGATATTGATCGTTACCGTGACCTTCTGACCGCCGAAGACCTCATATTCGCCCTCCCACATTCTGATTCCTCTTCTGACGGCACTGCAGAAGCATTCATATTCCTCATCCTCGCAGGCTGCAATAATGCTGAGGTTTACGCTGAGATAAAGAATATTTCTTCCGTTTTCATATTTAAGCACCGCATCCACGGGTGTAAGCACACCCTTACGGTCAATTTTTACAGACTTTCCGTCAAAGCCTATGAGAGGTCCCGTTATGTCTTTTTCCGAATAGCGGTTGCGGAATTTTTCATAATAAAGCTTCTCGCAGTAATAATTCAGAAATGCCCTTGCCTGAACATATCCTCTGTGATGTGCGGTATACATAAGCCTCAAGGCATATTTTTCATTATCATATTTCAGAGAGCGAATAACTCCGTCAAGAAGAAGCTTTGCAACAAGATATGTAGCCTCCGCATCTCCCAGCATCTGTGCTCTGATTATATGTGAAAGTCCTTCCAGACGCATAGGCTCTGTATTGTCTTTTCCGAAATAAAGCGTTTTTCCTTTTTCTCTGTAATATTCGGCAACAGAAAAATTTTCCATAAAAGCTATTACCTTTCTTCTTTAATTATTCCCATTCGTTACCTGTAACGGTGTTAAGATCTACACCTGTTGTATCGTGAGTCTTTTTCATCATAACTATAAGCGCCGCAATAAAGCCGGGAACTGCAAAGAAGAAGCAGATAGTACCTATGGCGGCATTGCCTAAGACGGTAACAAGCGGAATTCCAATAACATAGGAAAATGCTATTCCCGCACCCATTCCTATATATAAAGCTGAAAGGATCGAGGAACGAAGATTTGTAGGTGCAGATTCGCTTACCATAAGGGCATTAAGATCCCCCGCTCCCCAATAAGAGCCGATACAGGCACCTGCAAAAAGACCTACGATAAATGTGGGAAGACCAAAGGATGAGCCGAGTGTAAAGCCTAAAAATGTGAGAACACAGCAGACGGACATTATTATTGCCGCTTTCTTTCTTCCCAGCCAGTCACCGAATATACCTACAAAAAACTGCATCACGGCACTGCCTATGGGGAAGAAAAACAAGGCTGATGTAACCTCATTAAGGCTTACCGTATTAAGTATCTCATCCGTTATCTCTCCGTAGCGTCCCGCATATCCGTAAGAGATTATGACCTGATAATACATAGTTATGATGTATCCGAGATTTGTAAGTCCGGAAACCACATAAAGCCAGCGAAGCTGCTTATGCTTCCATACGAATTTCAGAGCATTGATGATACCGCCCTGAGCATTTTCCTGAGAATTCTTTTCCTTCTCCTCCTGCCTTTCCTCGTTTGTCATCTTAAGAAAACGAAGCCTTGAATCTATAAATGCATCTGTCTCTCTTGCAAAGATAAGTGCAATAAGAGAGGTAACAAGACCGATAACGGCAGGAACAAGGAAAACTATTCTCCACTGAGACATATCCGTCATAAGTGCTCTTCTTAAAACGGGCACAAGCATGATTCCCATAGTAGCAAAGCTCTTTATGGCAAAATATATCCTTGCTCTGTGCTTTGAAGGAACGGACTCCATTATATATACGACCTGCATATCGTGAGGCACAAAAAACTGAATCATACAGGTGCCTATGACATATAACGGAATATTATCAGAAACAAATACTATGAACATTGCCGTGCCGAGTCCTAAAGTGTTGATAAAAAGGAATTTTTTTCTTCCGAATCTATCCGAGAGCGGCTTATAGAATATGGCAAGTATCTGAAAGGGTATTGCTATCATACTGAGAGTGTCAAGAATACCGACACTGCTTTCACCGTATGAAGCCAGAAGACCGTTTGCGATCTCCGTCTTCATAAGAGGTCCTATCTGAGAGGCAACCTCATCGGTAAGATAAATAAGACTTATGATAAAAATAAGATACGGGATATAAAATCTTCCCTTGGGACGGCTTTTCTCCTTTTCCCACTTTTTTATCTCTTTTTCAACCTTAATTCTCTGCTTTTGTGCCTTTTCAGGCGGAAGTGCCTTTTCCTTCATATTTTTCTCCTCTTTACTCAGATTATCTGAATTTTATCACACTTTCTTTTATCTTTCAACCTGAAGAATACTTTTGCCTTTTTCCTTTTATAGGCAAATAAGCTGTTACATATTGCTACATTCGGGACTCGGCAAGATAAAGAAAAGAATACCCGCTCCGCCTCCGGAAATGAAAAAGATTCCGGTTCAAGACTCTGTTTGTTTTCAAGCAGCTCATTATGTTTGGCTCAAGCGGTATATTCATCTTAGCCTTCCTCTTTCTCGGAGACTCCCCTATGCTCTGCGGATCGTGCTTTTTTCATCCTTCATTTTTCTGTAAGCGGACTTGATTTATTACAGCATCCTTTCAAAAAACTCGGAAAGAGATGCTCTTATTACAAATTCAGCCTTGTCGTCATATGGAGTTGGAGAAAGATTAACTATTATCAGGTGCTTTCCCGAAAAATCTTCAACAAAGCCTGCCGCGGGAAATACCTTCAGCGATGTACCGCCCACTATCATAAGATCGGACATATCGACGTGTTTTTTTGCAGAATAGAGAGAAAAGCCGTCAAGACTTTCTTCATAAAGCGTCACATCCGGTCTCAAAACTGAGCCGCAGGACGGACAGCGTGGAATGCCGACACCTTTATTGATCAACTCTTCAGGATATGCTTTTTTGCAGCCCATACAGTAACACGAGGAGGTGGTTCCGTGAAGCTCAATAACATTTCTGCTTCCTGCCGCCTGATGAAGTCCGTCGATATTCTGAGTAATTACAGCCTTGATGACACCCATAGCCTCAAGCTCTGCCAACGCCAGGTGTGTTTTATTGGGTTTTGCATCCGGGAAAACCATATTTTTTCTGTAGAAATCAAAGAATTTTTCAGGCTCCTTCATAAGGCAGGTGCGGCTGAGATAATACTCATTCGAGGCATCCTTATAAAGACCGTCCGAGCTTCTGAAATCGGGAATTCCGCTTTCGGTGGATACTCCCGCACCGCCGAAGAACACAGCGTGCTCTGCCGAATAAAGAAGCTCCTTTATTCTTTCTGAATGCTTTAATTCAATTTCTGTCATATTTTTCACCGCCGTAAAAAAATTAATAATATTATATCTGTAAAATCAGAATAAATCAACTCCTGCAAGGCAGTCAGCAAAAGACCTTGGCGCTAAATACAAATCCCGCCTCTGCAAAAAGAAGCGGGATATCTGCTTACAGCGTATTTACATGTTCCTGCATAAAGGGAAGATTCATTATTTCATTCACGAGAGCCATCAGAAACAAACAGATACAATTATTTTGTTGTGTAATTGATCAATTCCTCTGCCGTCGGCATCGAGGCATCGGCTCCGACACGGCTTACTGCGATAGCACCTGCCTTATTACCCATAACTGCGGCGGCACGAATGTCGCCACTTTTTACATATTCGAGGGCAAGCGCAGCGGTAAAACTGTCACCTGCGGCTGTGGTATCAAGCACCCTTGCGGGATAAGAGGGGAAAATCTCCAGCCTTTCTCCGTCATAAACAGAGGAGCCTCTTTCACCGAGCTTCAATACAACATACCTTGCCTTACTTCTCTCAAAAAGCATCCGGGATGCAGTCAATATACTTTTTTCATCAGCGGGAAATATTCCCGTAAGAGACTCGGTCTCATTTTCATTGGGGGTGATTATTGTGACTCCCTGCATTTTTTCAAGGCAGAAATTTTTTGCAGGTCCGCAGTCAACGACAGTAACGATACCCTTTCTTATAGCCTCATTCACACAGCTGACTACCGCTTCTTCATTGGTCTCAAACTGAACAAGAAGCACATCAAGCTCGTCGGATATATACTTTTTGGCGTCATCGGGCACTATTTCCGTATTTGCGCCTTCATAAACGATAATACGGTTTCTGCCGTCCTTGTCGATCAATATTGCCGCAAGCCCCGTCGAGGTCCCGTCTGTTGCAACACCCGAAATATCAATATTGTTATTTTTGAGATTTTCCGTAAGTCTTATTCCGTTTGCGTCGTTTCCGACCTTGCCTATCATTTTTGTCCTTGCTCCGAGACGCACAAGTCCCGTTGCCTGATTTGCACCCTTTCCGCCGAATGCATATGAATAATCAGAGCCTAAGACATTCTCTCCCACCTCGGGGAGCCTGTCTGCCTTCAATATAATATCCATATTTATACTGCCCATAACGGCAGCGCTTATATCACGGTACATAAAACACCTCTTAAAGCACGGCTCTGAGAGAAGAAGCCGCTTCACTCATTTCTTTGTCCTTCAGGAAAAGCGCACTTGTGCCGAGGACAAAAATATCGGCACCTGCACGGCTCATTTTTATTCCGTTTTCGGGACTTATGTTGCCGTCGACCTCAATAGGAATATCTTTTTTGCCGAGGCTGTCAAGAAGCCCTCTTGTATCCCTTACCTTTCTTTCGGCACAGGGAATTATCCTCTGCCCTGCAAAGCCGGGATTTACGGTCATAACAAGGGCCATATCAATAAGCTCTGTCAGATAGCGAAATGTATCAACAGATGTGCCGGGATTTATTGCAAGACCTGCTTTTATCCCTTTTTTCTTTATTGCTTCAAGTGTCCTCGCAATATGAAGCTCACTTTCATAATGGACACAGAGAATATCATTTTCGGAAAGCTTCATAAGCTCAAGAAATCTTGAGGGCTCATTCACCATCATATGCACATCAAGAGGCATATCCGTTATTTGTTTTACTGCATTTATAAGATCAAAGCCCAGGGTAATATTGGGAACAAAACTGCCGTCCATAATATCTATATGAAGATAGTCAATTCCCGCCCTTTCAATTTCCCGCACAGACCTTTCCATATTAAGAAGATCGGCACACATTATTGATGCAGATAGCAGTTTTTTCATAAGCTTCATCCTTTCAGGACTTAAATATTTGTTGACGGTATCCCGTCAGGACACCGTCATAGCTGAGACTGACAAAAATGAGTCTTTTAGCTTGTAACAAGGCTTGATTCAATCGAAAAAAGCCGATCACAGAAAAACATCCTTTATAGCTTCAAGATAGCCGTAACCGTAAAGATCATCAGGCTGAAGATAGCTCGTCTCTGTCCATTCATTCCAGCTGTTGACCGTAATAAGAGGAGAGGTCATAATTCCTTTTCCGAGAGCTTCATCGGCAAATGCCTTCACCGCTTCACAGGCACGGCGGAAATTCTCAGGAGTATTATTCTCCACAACACCCGGTATAAATTTATTGAATCTTACATTATTATCCCAGCCTACGGAAATATTCGGATAGTAGGGAATATTAAGTTTTTCGGAGCTTCCTGAAATGCTCTTCATATAATTATCCGTAAGCTCCTTATAGTCACCGTCAAAATGCACCGAGCCGCCCCAGTTATAATTGGTAACGGAATCGATACCGAGATAATCATAAAGTCTGTATACATCTATACCCTTATTGATATCATCCTCTGAAAGATCGTTGAACACTCTGTCACCCCAATGAACTACCTGAAAATGAAGTCCCTTGAAGCCTGCCTTCACTGTCTTTTCTCTGAACAGCTCTATTCCTTTTTTACACTCTGCTGTTGTACTAAAGGAACGGATAAAATTATTAAGATCAAATATCATATAAACGGGACAGCCGTCTATCTGATAATAATTTTCACGGGAAAAATATTTTTCTATGGTTCTGTCACAGATATCTGAAAATATCTCAGGTGTGACAGCTCCCTGCCATATTACTGTTGAAAGATCATTATCTGAATTTCTTTTGTCCCAGAGATATGTGGCATCGTGATTTGCCCACATCAGATAAAACTTCATTTTATTATTGTTCTTTGCCTTAAGAAAGCCGTCATTGAGACAGTTTTCAAGAAAAGGTCGGTTATCAAACCAATACCAGTCATAAATAAACACATTCACACCGTAGGAAACGGCACAGTCTATCTGCATCTCCATAATACGGCTGTCTGCCTCATTGACATATCCCCATAAGGGCTTTCGCGGCCAACGGCAGCCCTTATAGCCTCTGTCTGTCATAGCCTTTACCGTCTGCCATTCTCCGTAGCCCTCAGGCCAGAAAATTCTTGTACGAGGCTCATCCCCTGTGTATGACGGCCATATAAAAGCTGCAATATCGTAGTTTTTCACATTGATTACCTCCTTTTTTCCGTGAAGAGTCCTTTTTTTCAGTATATCATAATGAATATCAAATGACAAGAAGCTTCCTGTCGTCTTACTGCAGAGCATCTCTCAAAAATGCTTCGGATGAGTCCCCTTCGCAAAAAGCCTGCTTTTCATCGGGCAAACATATGATCTTTTGCCGTTTTGGAAGGGATTTCCTGTAATGCACAAAACAAAAAGCGGCACTCCGTAAAAAGAGTACCGCATATTTTATTAAAGCTTTGAGAAGCCGTGGCTGTTTATAAGTGCGTCTATCTTCATGCCTGCCTTACACATAGGACATTCATGGGGACGGTAAACAGCATAGCCGTCAAGATCATTGGGATCAAATATCGAATGAACGGGATAACCGATGACATCCTTTTCAGTGGAGAATATCGAAGCAATACCCGTTACCTTACCGCCGTAATATCTGATAGCATCGATAGCGGCAAGTGCGGTCTTTCCTGAAGAAACAGAAACTGCAAGAATAAGAATATTCTTATCCTTGATCATAGGAATTATATTATCACGGAAAAGGATCTGATTGCCGCTTGTCATTTCGGGAGTTATTACATAAAGTGACTTATGGGCATTCATATTGAGAATATCAGCTTTTGAAAGGCTGTCTGCAAGACAGGTTCCGATAACCTCTGTTCCGTCAAGGCAAAGAATGGTATCAACCACTGTATCTGCATAATAGTAGGAGCAAAGCTCCGCTGCAACTGCTCTTGCTTCGGAAAGACGTGCCTTCTGAGACACAACATCAAGATAGTAATTTGTGTGTCTGTGGCTTGTTGCGAAATGACCTGTGGCAACACGAAGGAAAAGATCCTTACGCTTCGTTTCGAATTTAACAGTCTGTAAAGTTGACATAAAATAACCTCCTAATAGGGTATATATAGGATTATACACTAATAGTTACGGTTGTTCAATAGTTTTTTATTCAAACTGAACTCCTTATTTAAGAGAAAAATGCACCCTGCCGTTACGGCAAGGTGCATTTTATTATTAAAACATATTCTTTACAAAATCGGCAAATGCATTCCACATGGCCTTCATAAAGGCAATAAAGGAAGCAAATACAGATTTGAAGGTGGGCTTTTGTACTACATCTGTTATCCAGAAGCCGTCTGCCATATTCTCCTCGGTCATATTCAGGAACTGTCCCGGAGCATTCTCATCAAAAACAAGGAACTGAGATATGTTTCTGTTATTTGAGGATACGGTTACATTTGAATACTGAGTGAAATACTCTGCAAGATATACATATGCCTCGCCGTAATCGTGATGCTTATTCTTGATAAACCAGGTGGTCTCAGGGAAAAGACAGGTGGATGCATCTATCTTCTTGTCGGGGGAAATATACTTTTCGAAGCCGAGAGCAACTCTTTCATCTGTATACTCCTTAGTAAATGTACCGAAAAGACCTGATGCTGTTGCACCGAAGGATGCATCGGTAACACCTACAACGCAGTCACTTGACTCATCATAATGCTTCATTATGGGAGCATTTGCAAGGCCGTAGCCTGCCATAACGCCGATCTCAACACCGTATTCCTTAGAAAACATCTTGTAAAGCTCAGGCTTTGCATCAACGATATGCTCTCTTATATATTCGATCTTTTCAACAAGACCTGCATTATCCTTTCTGGACTGAGTGCCTTCCTTGCCGAAAACAAGGTCAAGTGCCTTGTCAAAATCCTCGGGATAAACACTGCACCAGTAATTAGCCCATGTGCCGATACCGGTAGCACGGAGCATTGCGGGCATAAATGCCTCATAAAGACGCTCATAAAGACGCTCTATTGAGCCCGTTACGGCATCCAGTATTCCTGCCTGAGTCATATAGTCAACAGCGGTTTCAGCAAGCTCAAGAACGAGATCGCTTACGCCCTCAAGGTCAATACCCTCACCCTTCTTGCCGAAATACTCGCTCTGAAGAAGATAGGACTGGATATGCTTATCGCTGAAGGTGATCTGTCCGCTGAAGCAGTCATTTACTATAGCACTGCCGTTGGACATTACCTCATCGTAAAATACCTTCTTTACAAGTCCCTCATCGCCGTAAGCTTCAAGATATGCAGTAATGACGCTGCCGCCGAGACATCTTCCCACAAGACATACCTGTGAGCATTTTGTTGTCTTAATAATATCTTTTATATACTGATGAAGTCTGTCAACATGATCATAGGGAGAAAGTCTCCAGTCATAACGGAACTTATAGTCGTTGATCTTAAAAGTACCGTCAGAGCCGGTATTGACAGTCTTTGCCTTTTTATCCCATTCTTCTATTTCAGCCTTTGAAACGCCGGTGCCGTACTTTGCATTTCCGTCGCCGCCCAGCTGTGTTTCATCCCATATGGGAGCTAATTCCTCATAAAGAGCCTGACCGTAATTATCCCACTTATTGAAGGGCAGACCTTCAAGCAGGAAGGGCTTGAGGATATTCATAGCCGTCTCGATGATCTTATCGGTGGTCATATCCCCTTCATCGTCATCAGTCAGAACATCAAAGCCGGTGGATATCTCATTTCCCTCGGCATCGCAGATATCAATAGAGCTTCCTGCGATAAAAATAATAGGACATTTTTCTTTTCTCTCAGTCCCTGAAGCAAAAGCGGGCATTGCAAAAGCAGTTCCTATAAGAACTATGCATAAAAGAAGTGATATTGCCTTTTTCATAAGCTTTTTTTCCTTTCAGAAATATTTAATAAAATTCTAACATAACAAAATGCATGTGTCAATCAAAAAACATATACCTTCAGCCTCAATAAAAGAAATTTGTACAGAAATAAGGTTTTTTCACTTAATATAAAGCATTCGGATGCTTATCATACCTCAAGTTCGCTGAAATTTACTATATAAACATCGGACAAAGCCTTTAGCTCCTCGGTACAGGGCTCGCTTTTATCGTAAATACCGACTAATTTATAGCCGTTATTTTTTACCGTTTTTGCCGCATAAAGAGCATCCTCAAATACCCAAGTGGTCTCCTTATCCGTACCAAGCTCCTCAAGAACTGCATCGTATACACGGGAAGAATGTGTTTTCGGAGCGTCTACGGTATATATGGAAATTATTGAAGAAAAATATTCCCGCATACCGTATTTTTTAAGGACGGCAATCAGGGCACTCTCACCCGTTGCGGTGGCAATTCCCATTTTTACTCCCTTTTTCTTCAGTCTTTCAAGAAATTCGATTATATCGTTTTTCGGTTTAGCTTCAGAGAGATATCTCTTCTCTATATATTCAAAGAATTTGCTGAAAAGCTCATCGTAGGATTCCTTCAGTGAAAAATGCTCCTTTGCAAGAATAAGGGATTCTCTGAGGTATACCCCTCTGAAAAGTTCCTCATCCTCTTTAGTAAGCTTAAGACCGATATATTCAAAATACCTGTCCCTGATGCCCTTCCAAACGTGCATAGAATCAAAAAGGGTACCGTCAAAGTCAAAAATTGCTCCGGTAATATTCATTATTTCTCTCCGTTATTCCCGTATTTTTCAGAAATTATAATCAGGCTTTACTATTTTTCCCGTCTTTGAGGACTCGACGATGGAAAGGCAGACCTCAACTGTCTTTGCACCCTCTACTGCATCTGTCAGAACATCCTTGCCATTGAGAACGGCATTTGCAAAGACTTCAAATTCCTTGACTGCATTATGGTTATTTACTTCAACCTCAATGATCTCGGGCTTTTCGTTTACAACGCCCTCACTGTCAGTGGTGAAAAGAGTCATCGTAGGTGAGGTATTGTCGCAGATAAGAGTACCCTTAGTACCGTAAATGCAGGTTCTCATTGTATAATCACGCTTACAGCCTGTTGAAACAAATACCTTGCCTGCAACATTTTCACCGAACTTCATAATTGCAATTGTAGCATCATCATAGGGAACCTGAGGCAGAAGCTTATGCATACCGTAAGCAAAAACCTCCTCGGGATCGCCTACGAGCCAGCGGATAAGATCTACAGCGTGACAGCCTCCGCCGATAACACCGTGGCGAAGAGGATCTGCACGCCAGTTATCAACAAGCTTCATATAATCGTGGGCATATTCGGATTCTATAAAATAAACCTCACCGAGAGTGCCTGCTTCAATAATTTCCTTTGCCTTTTCGAAGGCGGGAGTATAACGGCAGATCTGACCGACCATAAATTTACAGCCTGATTCCCTGCTTACCTCTATTATCTCCTTTACATCCTCTCTCGTAAGAGCAAGAGGCTTTTCGCAGAGCACATGCTTTCCCGCACGAAGCATATCACAGCTGATCTTCTTATGAAGCTGATCGGGAACCGCTACGGTAACAATATCTATATCCTTATTGTTCACGATATCATTATAATCGGTAAAGCGTTTTTCTTCGGGAATATTATATCTTTCGCCGGCAAAACGAAGATTCTCTTCATCGCAGTCACATATTGCGGCAATTTCCGCTCCTTCATAGCTTAATGCACCCTCAACATGGCACATTCCGAATTTCATACCGATGTTTGCAACCTTTAATTTCTTTTCCATTTTAATTCTCCTTATAAATCTGCAGAAAAACAAGACCTTATCTTTTTTCCGTTTCTTTTGTTTTATTATTTGCTCTTTCCGAGGTCGGCATCAGCTTTCTTCTCCGAGCTCAGCCTCTGCAAAGCCGATGCATTCACGGCCGCGCAGGGGATGCGAAATATCTCTCGCATTAAAATAAAGACGAAGAGAATTCCCCGTTCTTACAAGATGGCTTGCATAGACGAACTGCTGCATCCAGTTTTTTCCGTTTATGACAGCAGGCTCTACAAGCATTTTACAGAACTTAAAGTCATGTCCGTCTTCGGATGTCATAAGAATTATTGCCGAATGGCTTTTTTTGTCCTTTTCATAAATACCGTTCTGAATGCCGATGTATCCGTCCTTCAGCTTATACACCTTAAGACAGCCGCTGCAGAGATTCAGCCACATATTGTTTTTGTCAGGCGAAAAAATAGGCTTCTCTGCGGAAACATAACCCTTTGTAAGCGCATCACTTTCGGCATAGCTTATATAAGTCGGCTCACAGAAGCCGCAATCCCTGATATAAGTCATCCCGCAGGAATAATAAAGACGGTATTTTCCGTCCATAGGCAAAAGAAACGGATTTGAGATCTCCGTGCCTCTTTCGCTTACCTCATAATCTCTTGTGTTTCCGATAACTCTTGAAGGACGCGACCAGTGAATAAGATCATCACTTTCAATAACACTTATATCCGACTTCCATTTTACAAGATTTACAACATTCAGAGCATTTCTGAGGAGTGTCCCTGTTCTTTCATAAAAAAGATAATACTTACCGTCTATACGGTTTATGTTGGGACGCATTCCTCTGCTTGCAACCTTACGGATATTTATAAAGCTTCTACCGTCTGAGCTTTCACACTGATAAACGCCGAAGGTAGTATGAAAAAACATATGCCATTTTCCGTCGTGGCTGTTTTCAGGCGTAAGCAAGGACGGATCTGCCACGACAAAGGCTCCGCCGAAGGGCTCCAGCACGGGACTTTCGGGGCTTACCGTAAAATTTGCATTGATGATCTGATCTATTGTAAGATTTTCCATTAATACACCTCTTATCCGCTGTCGGCGGCTTCGCAATAAATATTAAATACAGGAGTTTACAGTTTCAGAAGCATCTGCACATGAGGGATCCCGTCCTCGAGAAACTCCTCTGAGCATATTCTGAAGCCTTCTCTTTCATAAAAGCCCGTGGCATAGCACTGTGCTTCAATATAAATATATTCAGCGGGCATTTTAAGTCTTATCTGTCTTATGCCCTCCTTAAGAAGTCTGCCTCCGAGTCCCGTCCCGTGACGGGCAGTCAGGACTCTTCCCATCTGAACGACTCCCTTTTCCTTGAAAAAAGCTCTGAGATACGCAGTTACCTTACCGTCTTCACGATAAAACACATGAAGACTGTCATAGTCCCTGCCGTCCATATCCTGATAGATACAGCTCTGCTCAACAACAAATATTTCAGATCTGACTCTTAATATCTCATATAATTCTTCAGCAGTCAATTCATCAAAAAATTTTGATACAGGCTCCATATTTACCCTCTCATTTTTTACTGATGCGACATATTATAGCACAACAGATAAAAGCAAAACAAGAGAAACACCGTCATAAACCGAAAAAAATACCTGCTTTTCAGAGCATTCTCTGTTCCGTAAAGCAGGTATCATACAGTTATTTAGCGCTGTACATTAAAATTATTGCCTTTTCACCCTCGGGAAGAGGAATCGTGAAGCCCTTTGTCATAAGCTCCTCGCCCGTAAGTGAGGTGATATTTTCGGGAGCATCCTTATCATATATCTCATAGACCGCCTGCGGAGCAAGACCGTTCAGTACAACAGTATATTCCTTATCCTTCACATCAGCGCGCTTATAGACCAATGCCGTGCCCTTAAGACCGTCATCGGAGCCAAACTGCATAGAGAGAATCTTATTCTTATCATAGCTTCCGAAATCAATAGGATAATAATTATCCGTCATCAAAGCTCTTTGCTCCTCACAAAGATCATAGTGGTCAAGAGTATGTGAATAGAAATCCATAAGCACCAGAGGCATTATAGCCGATCTTGCGGAATACTCATTTGTCATATTAAGTGCAGTGCCCGAAATGGGAAGCCAGAAGGAAATGCCGTAGGTGTGGGACTGAGTTGCATCAAAGAGATCCGAATGAATTGAGCAGTTATAGTCGCTCCTCCAGAAGGGAATGCTGCGGTGTGCCATTTCAAGATCAAGACGCTTACCGCCCGAAGCACAGTTATCAATAATAAGACCTTCGATATTTTCTGTAATAAAATCAAGGAAGCGGTAGAGATTTGTCACATAGTGATTTTCACAGATACCTGTTCTTCCGCCGTAATACTCACTGTCTGCCTTGTGCCAGTATTCAAGAGGATCGAAATTGAAATCCTGACGGTAAACGGTAACTCCGTTCTCCTTCATAGAGGCAAGAAGAAACTCGCAGTAATAAGCAAATGCATCCTCATCGGCAAGATTCCACATACAGTTGTCATCACCGACGGATATGAGCCACTGATCATTTTCAGAGCCCTTCTGATGAAACAGCGTTCCGGGATATACTCTTTCAGGCTCATACCAGAGAACATGTCCGAGACCTTTTTCTGCCGCATAGCCTGAAAGCTCCGATATGCCGTTATCATATCTCGTCGTATCAGGCGTCCAGTTGCCGACACCGTCATACCAGCCTTCATTGTAGGTATACCAGCCTGCATCCATCCAGAATGCATCCGCATCCTCATAGACGCTTCCGTCAAAGCCTTCAAGTATTTCTATTATCTCATCCGAGGTCCTTTCGGACATAGGTCCTGCAACCTCCATAACGGTATAATAATTCTTTGTGACATTTTCGGGATATACGCAATCCATTATCCAGCCTCTGAAAAGATTAAAGCCCTTGAGAGGATTATCATTCTTATAAAAGCTCAGAGATACCATGGGAGAACGCACCTCTTCGCCGGGAAGAAGATATGCATTGAAATGCTCCTGTCTTACGGTGATAGCCGCATTGTCATTTTCTGCAGCTAAAGAAGCCGCCCACTGACCTGTCCAGCCGATGCCGAGGATAATGCCCATATTCTCACCGCAGATATTAAAATAGGGAAGATTAGCCTGCGTGGGCTTTCCGTCAACGCCTGAAAATACTCTGCCTGAGGAATTGAGCTTCTTTTTTATAAGTGAAAAGTCGCTTGCGGAGGTATCGCTGCCGAGAGAATAATAAATATCTGCCTCTCCCGTGGGAAGTGAAGACGATAAAGCATAAAAATCGCTGATAACTCCGGAGTTTTCAGAAGCTGTATTTTTGATATAAACCGTCCACTGACAGGTGGAGCTTTCTTCATACAAAGCGGCTTCAACGGTAATTTCAAGCCCCGTCTCGCTGTTTTTAAGCTTAACTGCCTTTGTCATAGCGCCATTATATGTTTTTTCGGAGTCCTCAACCGTCTTTTCCCAATCGGAAGGATCAAAGGTCTTGCCGTCTACCTTGAAGGTAAAGGGATATTCTCCCTCGGAAGAAAGAAAGCTCTTATCAAACCATTGGGCGCTGAGACTCTTTTCCTCGTCCGTAACAGCAAGAGCATCTGCCGTGATAGTATCAAACTGAAGATTCTTTTTATATTCCAGTGCCTTTATGTTATCCTGATTGAACATATAAATACCGACACAGGAAGCAACAAAATAGAATACTGCAAGAATGGCATTGAGTATTTTATACTTATTTTTTGCTCTTAAAATAAATACTGTAAGAAGCGAAACAGCGGAAACAGCAAAAGTAACGGTATATGTGCCTATAATTACAGGCTCGTTATCCGTGCATGTCTCGTTGAGCTTAGCATTTAACCCCCAGATGACACCCTGAAACAGAGCATTACCCGCAAGAAAAGAAACAAGCTTTGCTGTCAGAGGACATTTCTTAAAGACTGCCTGAACGGCAAGAAGAAGAAACCATCCCAGAGCAATACCCGAAAGTCCTGTATAAAGATGCACATCCGCGCCGCTGTCCGTGCCGTAGAATATATACCACAGAGAATAAGCCGCATATATAAGAAGACCGAAAAGCACTGTGGTAACGGTAATTTCAATTATTTCCTTATTTTTGATCTTTTTCATTTTTTACACCGCCTGAAAATATTTACATTAAGCTCCGGAAATTCCGAAGAAAAAAACTATCAACACAAAAGCCGACTTATCATAACACATTGCCTTTGTCCGAAGTGCTGTGATAATATATAAGCTTATTTTTTCCCGAAAAGAAGAGGCATTTCTGTCATTCGAAGCCTTGCACAGCCGTAGGGACAAAGCTCGATCTCCTGCACCTGCGATACAGCAGCTCTTGATTTCGGAGTCTTTCTGCATACAGATCTGTAAGGGAATTTAAGTCCCCAGTCTATCTGCTGCATTTTTACCTTTATTGTCACGGGAGGCTCACTCTGAGAAAACGGTATTTCTCCCGGAGCGCGGCAGCTTATCTTCGTTTTTGAATCAGCATAGGCATAATTCCACGGGGATTTAGGTATAAACCGGTAATCGCAATAAGGGAATTTACGCTCCACACCCTTTTTTGTATATTCACATATTTTCTTTTCGTATGCCACCGGCACACTGAAAATAAGAGAGCCCATCTGCAGAGCATAAAGCTCATTTGGTCTTTTCTTAAAATACGGCTGAGCCTCAAATTCAAGCACGATATCCGTTTCACCGACAGATATTTTGAATTCAGCATCCATAAGCTCTGCCTCTTTCCCGTTTATCTTAAGATTCTTTGCAAAGGAGGGGATGCGGATAATAAAGCTGAAATCCTTTTCGGATTCTATATGATAATGCATTTTATTATTAAAGGGATAGTTCGTCTCAAGCTTGATGCTGAAGCTATCTGTTTTAAGAATACAAGGGAGCATAACGGAGGATATAACGGTATTTTCATTATGCATAAATGCCGACAGAGCAAGCTTCGGCCAGCCCTGACTGAAATTTGCCGTACAGCAGCCGAAATTCGGCTCAAGTCCGAAGTTATGAGCCTCAGGACCGTTTGTACTGAAGGGAGCCATTATCATAGTTTTCTGACAGGCGGTCTGATTGACCATCTGCACATACTGATGAGTCCACATATCCTCGCTGAGAGTGGCAGGAAGAGCATTGAAGCCGAGCACCTCAAGACGCTCTGCCCATTTTCTGTCGCCCGTTGCGGCAAAAAGCTCCTCATAGGAATACATCTGCTCTACAACAGCGCAAAGCTCTGTGCCTCTGGTGGGATCAAGCCCCGAAAGCACCTCGTCCCCGGTAAAGCCCTCAAAAACCGTCCCGTTATACTTATCAAGTATCTCACGGAGCATCTCAGCCTCATCCTTATATTCCTCACCCAATAATTCGTGGGAGACTGCTTCGCTCTTGAGCATCATTGCAATATTTACTATATGAGTTTTTCTCAGCCACATATGGCTCGGCTTTTCCCAGGCCTTCACGGCTCTTTTGTAATCAAAGCCCTGAGCCTTTAATATTGCCGCCATATCTTTTATCCATTCCTCCTTATATCTTTCATAGAGGAAATTCAGAGAAATAAAGGTTTCAAACCATCTGTAATGCGCCCACTTGAACAGCTTAGTCTCTTCGCTTCTGAGCATCTCATAATAATTTCTGAGTACCTTGTATATGACATCAGGGATCCTTTCATCTCCCGAGCAGTCATAATATACCTTAAGAGACTTACAGATAAGCTGTATTGCCCAGGTATCGTATTTTGCTCTTTTTTCCTTTTTACAGGGACATATCCAGCCGTCCTCATCCTGAGCAGAAAGTATCGCATCGATATATTTTTTGGCGGTTGCCTTCATTCCCTCATCATCAAGAAGATATGCAAGAGGAATAAAGCCGTCAAGCCAATAGGGTACTCTCTCCCAGCCCTCTCTGTTTCCGCCTATCCACGCACTGTCGCGTATGTCGGGCCATATCTTATGAAGATTTCCGCTTAAGCCCTCTGACTGAATTTCAAGCTGTCTGCGAAGCCATCCCTGAGGGATTATTTCCTTAGATGTATAAAAATTCCATTTTTTCATATTACTTCTCCCGATACTTCGGTGTCTGAATTATTAAGTCTAAAGTCCCATAGCAAATGCAGTCAGCACCGCGGCGATTGCAGAAAGTGCAACCATTCGGGCAACGGCAGCTGTTACCTCCGTTGAGCTGAGAATTAACACCCATAAAACAGAATACGGTAATTATAAATCAATTCTTTTTACGGAGTCTTTCCTTTGTCATCGTTATTCCTCCAGGTTTACTTATTCTATATGCAGCAGCTAAGCTGCTCCTTTTTCCGGAAGAACACTATGTATCAAACATCATATTATTAATAAACAGCTCTGAGAAAAATGCATCAGAGGACAGATCGGCATATACCGCATTATTGCAATATGCTCCGAGATCATTTTTTTCGAGGACATATTTCACCGTGCCCAGCAGACTGCTGTTATTTATTGCAATACATTTATCGGAAAGCTCCCCGGGCAGAAGTCCCGTCCTTACGGCATTCGGGATATTCATCCTTGCTGAAAAGCCGCCTGAGATATACATTTTATCAATACTCTCAAAGCTTATATTCTTTATCTTAAGCAAGGTCAGTATTGCCGAATACACGGCGGATTTTGCCAGCTGATACTGTCTTATATCCCCCTGCTCCAGACTTACCCCCTCTGCGATGTCAAAAGTCTCACACTCCATATATCCCGTTTCGTCAATTATATCCCTTCTTAAAAGCTCGGATATAACATCCACAAGTCCCGTCGAGCATATACCCCTTGCAGGAGCATCTCCCACTGTCTTTATTTTATTATCGCAGAAGCTATATATTGCACCGCTCGTTGCACTCATTCCCGAAGAGATATTAGCTCCCTCAAAACAAGGGCCTGCGGCGGCAGAGGTACATAAGACAAAGTCTTTATTGAAGAGGACTATCTCTGCATTTGTACCGAGATCTGCAAGAAGATTAAAGCCGTCATTTTCGGGCATTCCGATGAAATTAAGACCTGCAACGATGTCAGCACCCACAAATGAGGCGATACACGGAAGAGAGATCACCTTATTTATCCCTTTCAGACCAAGCTCTTGTGCACTTTCGGTCTTTGCTTCAAGAAATGAGGGAGTGTAAGGACTTACCCCCATTGCAGAGCAGTCAACTCCGAAAAACATATGAAGCATTGCAGTATTTCCCGCAACATAAAGCGTGTCTGTATCCGACACCCCTATTTCTGCCGTCATCTGATTTATCTGAGAAATAAGAGACTTATTAAGCTCACTTATTCCGTTTTTCCTGCAGTATTCTATTCTTGACATAACATCCGCACCGAATTTTCTTTGAAGATTTGTGCGTGTTATGACCTTGATGATCTTCCTTTCATCAAGAGAAACCGCTGCCAATGCAAGAGTCGTTGTGCCGATATCAAGCACAAGACAAAGCCTGTCGGTAAAGCTTCCCGACTCCTCGGCGCCTGTTTCACTTACTATATCATCTAAGACAGAAAGCTCAACGGTTATATCGGAAAGTATCTTATATTGGCAGGACAGCACCTCTTTGCCGTTGACGGTGACGGTACATTTTCTGCAGATGCCCTTTCCGCCGCAGGGATGCTCTGCTGCCGTATCTGCCGTCTTAAGAATTTCCGACAAAAGCGTGCCTTCTCTTGCATATACCGTTTTTCCGTTTACTGTTACTTTATACATAAAGCTCTTTTACCTTTTTGAAGTATGCATTTATATTTTCCCAGCTTGCGGCGGCGGGAACATCACAGCCCGTGGATATCATAAAATTATCATAGCAGCAGCACTCCGAAAAGACTCTTTCAACCTCTTTTTCTATATCGGCGGGAGCTGCCGTTCTGAATAAAACGGGATCCGCATTTCCCATAACGAGCTTTTCGGCGGGCATTGCTTCAAGCGCCCGCTTAAGATCAATTGCGTTGCCCAGATGTATTATATCCGCGTTAAGCTCTGCTATCATATCGAGCATAGCCCCTGCAGATTTTCCGCAGTTATGATAGCAGACGACAAAATCATCACTGCTTACCGCATCAAATATTTCATTTACATAGGGCATGGAAAATTCCTCTGCAAGCGAAGGAGAAAGCAGACCTGCGGCAGGCTCTGCCATGATCACTCCGTCAGCACCTGCAGCCTTGAACGCCTTGATATATTCGGTTATAAATTCGCTCGCCTTGGAAAGTAAGACACCTACCTCCTCGGGACTGTCGAAGCATTCCATCATAAGCTCCGTCATATCAAAGAGCCTTCCTGCAAGAGAATAGGGACCTATAACTCCGCAGAAAACGGGAATGTCGGTTATCTCCTTCTTTGCCTTTTTTATTCCGTCAATATATATGCCCGTTCTGCCTGCACCGACTAAAGGAACGGTTATTTTTTGAGCATCGGAGATTTCATCAATTATTCCCTTTTCAACCACCGGCACATCGTCATCATAAAAACGCACCCTTGCACCGAAGGCCTCTGCCTCAACGGACAGATCCATCATATTAAGGGAAGCTCCCACATTACAGCTTTCTGCAATTGCCTTCATCCCCCTTACCTGCATTTCACTTGAGGAAATAAGCTCTCTTACGCTTATTCCTAAAAGCGAGGTCGACGGAAAGGACAGAATTGGAACGGTTTTTGATCTGTCACTTAATAATTTAAGCACTTTTTTCTTCATATCATCACCAAAGAATAATACAAAAATATGTAACGGTATTTGCTCCGTTGTTGTAGCCTATACCGATCTTTCCCGCAAGCTCAACTACATTGATTCCGCATGCCTCAACCGAGGGGACGGCTTTTTCGGGGAATCGGCAGGGCGCATCGGGGTAGGTGCATTTTTCACATAAATCACAGCCCTCACAGCCCAATGCCATAAATTTCACATTGTCTCTTCTCAGAGCATCGGTTATCTGCATAAGGACTCTTTTGGCATTTTTCTGACCGTTTATCATTCCCTCAAAATCAAAGCTGTCCTGAAGAGAATATCTGCAGGTAAAAACACAGGCTCTCTCAAAGCCTTTTATCTTCCTTTCAAGGAAAGAAAGCTCACCCACACCGGGCGGGCAGGTCCATACGGTCCCGTATTTTCCGCATCGGTTGGCCTTACACATATCAACGACAGCCTCCGAAAACGGAATAAGCTCGGGAGATATCACTTTATATTGGAAAATTTCCTCATCTGTAAGATATTTTTCTATATTCATGCTCTGCAAAGCTCCACGGCGGCATCAGCGGCACTTGCGGCGTCTGATGTATATTTATCTGCACCTATACGCGCACAGAATTCTTCCGTAACGGGAGCTCCGCCTATCATTATCCTGACCTTATCTCTTATCCCCGCTTTTTCAGCACATTTTACGACCTCTGCCATAACATCCATAGTCGTAGTAAGAAGTGCAGAGCAGCAGATGATCTGACAGTTGTGCTGAACTGCCGCTTCGATGAAGCCTTCGGGCGAAACATCGGTTCCGAGATCCACGACCTCAAGTCCCTTGCCCTCCATCATCATTTTTACAAGATTTTTGCCGATATCATGGAGATCTCCCTGCACCGTGCCGATACAGACCTTGCCTACAGGCTGAACACCGTCTTTTATAAGAAGAGGCTTCAGTATCTGCATACCCATATCCATTGCTCTTGCCGCAATAAGCACCTCGGGAACATATACCTCGTCATTTTTGAATTTCTCTCCGATAACATTCATACCTGCAATGAGACCTTCATTAAGGATATCTGCAACAGGCAGGCCCTCTTCCACAGCCTTAGTGACAAGCTCCTTTACTGTCTTGTTTCTTCCCTTCTGAAGATTCTCGGATATTTCTTTATAAATACTCATAGCGGATTCTCCTTATATATATCTTCTGTCTGTACAGCAGAATAATATGCCGATATTTGCAGATAACGTTTTATCAGAGTCTGATCCTTTTGATCTCCTCTGCGTAATACTGAACAAGCTCAAATTTCGTACCCGGCATAAGCCTGTGATCGGGACAGGGAATAAATCCGCCGAGACTGACAAGGCGTTTTATTCTTTCTATCTCAGCATCAACGGCGGCCTTATCTTTTCTTAATGCTGTCTTATCCATACCGCCAACACCGAGCATTCCCTTGCCGTATTTCTTTCTGGCAGGCTCAAACTGATCTCCCCAGACTCCTATTTCAATGGGGAACATCGTGTTGACACCGTTATTGAACCATGTGGGAAGAAGCTTCTCCGTCACGCCGTCACAATCAAGGGAGATAATATCTATTCCGTATTCACGGCACAGATCGTTTCTCTTTTTATAGTGCTTTGCACAAAGCTCATCAAACATCGAAGGAGAAATAAGCGGTCCGTTCTTAAAGCATATATCCTCCCAGTAATGGGCAAAATCAAATTTTGCACCCGTCTCAAGAATTGCCTTTACACACTGATACTGCATTTCGGCATATGTATCAACGATATCGCTGAAAAGCTCCTCATCCTCGTCGTATAAAAGATAGCTCATTCCTACAACAGATGTGATATCGCGGATGCTTCCGAGAACGCTTCCGAGATTCAGGCCTATAGGTCTTTCCTTATCGCGTGTATCGTTAAAGGCTTTGAAATATTCAAGATCTACTCTTTCGGGAGAATACTGCATCTTAGGTCTGTAAAGAGTCTCAAAGGCTTCTCTGTCCTTAAGAAGATAATCATCCTCAGAGGGAATCGAGGTTATTCCCGGCTTTATGCGTTCAATAAGGCCGACACTGTTCTGATGTCTTACAGAGCCGTCAGGGAGAGTCTCAAGAGTCTTTTCCTCAAAGCGGGGCAAAAGACCGTTATCAGCTCCCCTTGTACAGGACCAGTTGAAATCCCAGCCTATAAGCCTGTCAAGCTCCTTATCGTTGGCATTGCCGTCACCGACATTTTCCGCTAATTCCTTGGGGATCTTCCCCTGCTGAGCCCATTCCTGCAAAAGCTCACCCCAATAGCCGAAATGAACCGCAGGCAGTCTGTCCGCGTCCCTAAAATGAAGAATATTCATTGCACGAACTCTGTTGGTCATAGCAAACACTCCTTTTTATCTGCCGGCAAAGGCAACTGAGATACATTCATGTAACGGTTAAACAGGCAAAGCCTTTTGGTGCTTTATCCGAAGCACTCCGCAACATCTGCCCCTGCCCTTACAAAGGCGATAAATTCATCGATTTCGGCACTTATCTCGTACCAACCCTTGGTATAGAGCTTATTATCCTTTGTAAGCACCCATTCGCCGTCGGGAATATACACTGATTTTTTTGTCTGCCCCTGCTCAACGATGGGAGCAAAAATAATATCGTCTCCGAACATATACTGACTGTCAAGCGTATAGCATATCTCATCCTCGGGATATTCAAAAAACATAGGTCTCATTACAGGATATCCCTTTTCACTTGCGGTATCTGTCTGTCTGAGAATATAAGGTCTCAGTCTCTCACGGATAAGCACAAGCTTTTTTAGAATTTCAAAATTTCTCTCTCCGAAGCTCCACAACTCATTGGGATCACCGCTTGGCTCCTTGATTCCCGGTGCAGGCTCATAATGACGGTTTCTTGAGCCGTGAAGGCGCATAACAGGACTGAACAGACCAAACTGAAACCAACGCACTATCAATTCACGGAAATAATCACCGGTGATGTCCGCTCCGTAAAATCCGCCTATATCCGTATTCCACCAGGGAATTCCGCACATTGCCATATTAAGCCCCGCCTTTACCTGATGGGCAAGGCTTTCAAAGCTTGAACGGATATCTCCCGACCAGACAAGAGAGGCAAACTTCTGACTGCCGAGATATGCACAGCGTGTCAGCGTTATTATATCATCCCTGCCCATTGACTTAAAGCCGTCATAGGCAAGCTTGGAATAATAATAGGGATACAGCAGAGCCACCATATCCGCTCTGCCCTTATACCATATAAGATTATCAAAATGCTCGGGATGGATCTCAGGCTCTGCCTCATCAAACCACAGAGCATCCACTCCGTTATCTATGTAATTGCTTTTAAGCTTGTTCCATACATATTCCCTCGTTGCGGGATTTGTCACATCGATCTCATTCTGCCATCCGTAGAAATCAAAAACTCTGTCGGCACCCCTTGCGGTCCGCATAAGCATATTATTGCTTCTCATATAGTGATAATTCTCACTGCCGCCGTTTATAGTCGGCCACATTGAGACGACAAGCCTTATATTCATACTGTGAAGCTCATCCGTCATTGCCTTTACATCAGGCCAGCATTCAGGATCAAATCTGTAATCGCCCTGCTCTGTCCAGTGAAAATAATCAGCAACTATGGCAGATACCGGGATTCCCAGCTCCTTATATTTTCTTGCAACTCCGAGAAGCTCCTCCTGAGTCTCATAACGAAGCCTGCTCTGCCAGAAGCCTGTTGCCCATTCAGGCATTTTCGGTGCATATCCCGTAAGCTCTGAAAGCTCGGTGCAAGCCTCCTTAGGGGTACCTGCAATAACAACAAAATCCATAAACCGACAGCAGTCACAGCTCCAACGGGTACGGTTATTTGAAAGCTCACAAAGTCCCGTTGAGGGATTATTCCAGATAAAGCCGTATCCGAGAGAGGAATAAACATATGGAATAGTGCATTTGGCGTTTACATTGCGTATATCTATCGATGAGCCCTTAAGATCAAATTCATTGTCCCAGCTGTGTCCGAGGCCGAAAAAATGCTCATTCCTCTGCGGCTCAAAGGTCACTCTTGCAGACCACAGTCCGCTTCCCTTATTATCGAAGTGACGGTAATTGCTCTCAAAGGTAAGCTCAGGCTTTTCCTCAATTATTTTTTTGCCGTCCGAATAAAAGGTCAGCTTTCCGTCCGCATCCAGCTTTACACACAGCCTTCCGCAGGTAAGAGCAACCGAGCCTTCGTTTTCCGTAATACTGACATCCGTGCTTTTCGGCATAAGAGTATAGTCTTCGTCAATAACACGGCAGTCGGGAAATGCCTGAAAACGGATAGCGTTATCTCCGCAGCCGCTTATCCTGATAAGCTCAGTATAACGCATATACAACAATTCATTGTCTTTAACTGCAAGATTCTTCATAGCATTTCTCTCCGTAAAGCATTGTAATCTGTTTTATGATACGATAATATCACAGTGCAAATACAAATACAATATCCGCTGCTTTCAAAAAAAAGAAAAAAGCACACCTCATCTGCAAAAAACCGAAGTGTGCCCGTCTTATTATTTTGTAAGCTCAGATGAAATAAGTATAATCCGAAAAAAACCGGCTTACAGCTGAGAATTTATCTGCGCCCATACGGAAATATCCTTTGATTTCACTATCTCCTTAAAGCGTAAGAAGCCGCTGTCCGCAAAGGTATTCTCCGCATAACAGAGATTTTCACAGTATGAACCCAGCTGAATCCTTCCCTGTAAGGCGCTATTATCAAAAAAGCTTCCCGTATCCACGGTATTTTCGCTGAAGGTAAAGCCGTTTACATTATCAACATTAAGGAGAAGAGACGGAATGTCCTTAAATGTATTTGAAGAGATTTCAACGTTTGAAAAAACAAATGTCTCGGCACCCTTTCCTGCAATGTTTGTGCCGACCTCGATCACTGAGCCCCAGTCGCTGAAATTACATTTTTCGAAAGTATTATTTCGGATGATAAGATTATCAACACCCGTACCCTCCTGCCAGAGAGTGGGTTCAATATCCATAACCACCTTTATTGCCTGAGCCATAGTCCTGTAAAAGCGGTTATTCTCACAAAGTCCGTTTGAGGACTGAAGAAGCAGACCTCTCGCTCTGTTGTCGTGGAAATAATTATTTCTGATAACATAATTACTGCTGTCACATTCCGTGCTGTATGCAACAAAGCCTTGTGTAATTCCTTGGGGCATATTCTTAACAACCACTTCCTTGGTTATGCCCTCAAGCGCTTTGACAGAAGCTATTTCGGCAGTAAGATCGGTATTCTCAAATTTATCGTTCTTAAAGGAAAGGATATCACCTTTATTAAGTCTCATAGCCGAGGCAATCAGCTTAAGCGTATTTCCGTTTACTTCGGACACATAACCGAGACCGTCGTGTACATTTACGGCATCATCACCCATTCCGCTTATATCACAGCCCGAAATATTAAAGCAGCCGTCTGTATTTACAATATGGATGGCATCAGCCGTCATGGAGACACATCTTCTGTCCTTTTCCTCTTCGGGGATTCCGATAAAGCAGTTTATTATCTGAAAATGCGAACAATTATCCTCACAGATATAAGCCATTCCCGCACTGCCGTAGATGTTTACATTATCAAAGGTAACATTTTTGCTCTGATTTCTTATATTGAATGCCGTTCCGTCATAAACAAAGTGCCTGAGAATATAAGTCTCATTGTCCTTAAAGTCTGACATGCAGCCGTTATGCTCTACCTTAAGAGTATCCTCGGAGAGCTTTTCAACGGATCTTATATAGGAAGCATCCTGATAAAGATATATCTCCTTTGCTGAATATTCTGTTCCGAAGGTAAAGCTCTCGGTATCGCACTGAGTGATTGCCTGCATAGGAGCATTCTCATCACAGTATTCCTTATTTCTGAAAACAAGCTCAAGTGTATTTGCTTCCTTATTACTGTTTTTTACGGTAACCGCAGATGCAAGGGGTTTTTCCTCCCAGTTCCAGTCAATATTAAGATCTCTTACCTCAACACAGTCACTGTTTCTGATAAATATCCTGTAGCCTGTTGAAGAAAAAATGAATTCCGCACCGTTTCCGTCTATAAGAAGCTTCGTACAGTTATTGATATCAAGACCGTCAGGGCTTCTGAAATAATATTCACCCTTATCAATAACAAGCTTAGTTCCGGGATTAGCGGAGCAATAATTGAGTGCACTCTGAAAAGCGGTAAAATTATCTGCATTTTCCTCCGAAAGTCCGAAATCCGAAGCATTCACCTCATTAAGGAATGCTTCTTCGGGACGCTCGATAAAAAATTTTGTACCCGCTGCACCGTTTATTTCATCCGCTGTTCTTCCTTCCGATAACTTCGGCGTCTCAATGAGCACATCGGTAATTTCCGGTAATACCGACGAAGATGAAGTGATCATCAACAGCATCGAAGCAATAAATGAAACTACGCGTAAAAGCATACAAAACTTCCTTTCCGTTACAATAAATGATTAATTCAAAATCTTTTTATTGTATTATAATTTTTTTCTCAATAAAAATCAATATATCATAAGACGACCTGCAAATTCTTTGATCCTTTGTACCTGAAGCTTAAATCAGACAGGCAAAACCTGCTTTTTCGTCTCATCAGAAGCCTTTTTGTCAACATTATTTATTGACACATACATACTGATACTATAGAATTATTATATACTTTTTGTAAAGGAGAATTCTTTTGAATATTAAGCTTCTGGGCTCACCGAAAATCATTATGACCAATAATAAAAGCCATCACGCCTATTTTGCGTGGCCAACCATTGTAAGACTTCAGAATAAAACTATCTGTGTAGGTGCTTCCGGCTACAGAATTGAGCATATCTGTCCCTTCGGAAAGGGCGTTTTAGCCTTCAGCGAGGACAACGGAGAGACCTATTCAGAGCCTGTTCCCGTTTTTGATACGGTGCTTGATGACAGAGATGTGGGACTTACCGTTTTCGGTGAAAGCGGTCTTATTGCCACATCTTTCAATAATACTCTTGAATTTCAGAGAGAAAATATGCCTCAGACGCAGGAATGCTTTGATTATATTAATTCCGTCTCCGCCGAGGATGAAAAAGAAGCACTGGGAATAAGCTTCAGAATAAGCAAGGATTTCGGAAAGTCCTTCAGCAGAATATATAAATCCCCCGTTTCCTCTCCTCACGGACCGACGGTGCTTAATGACGGTACTGTTTTATGGGTAGGAAGAAGACTAGGTCTGCATAATCATATTGAGGCACATACAGTAAATACCGAAACGGGCGAAATGTGTCTCAGAGGAGATATGATGCTGTATACCTATGAGGAATTCAAGGATGTTTATTTTTATGAGCCTCACGCAATTCAGCTTGAAGACGGCAGAATAATATGCCACCTCAGAGCAGAAAACAAGGATGAGAGCCTGTTCACTCTTTATCAGACCGTATCCGATGACAACGGCGTCACCTGGTCTAAGCCACAACAGATAATACGGGATGACAGCGGTGCTCCGGGACATTTATTTATGCATTCCTCGGGAGTGCTGATCTCAACATTTTCCCACCGTGCAAAGCCTTACGGAATATGGGCAATATTCAGTAAAGACGGCGGCAATACCTGGAGCGATGAAAAAATCATCTTTACGGGCAAGGATTCCGACGATTTAGGCTATCCCTCCACAATCGAGCTTGTTGGCAAAGAGCTTATAACCGCCTTCTATGCAAGAGAAAATGACTATGTCCCCGCCGTGATAATGCAACAGAAATGGGTATTGGAGGAATAAACAGGCATTCCATTCTATAGAACATATTTTCTTGTTGCATCAGGCTAAAGCTTGCTGCAACAAGAAAACGGCTTCGCCGTTCGCCTGCGGCGAAACGCTTTCGTATAGTCCATCGCCGAGGGAAGTTTACTTCCCGTTCGGCGGGACATATAATCTTTTTACTTTATAGGAAGGAATTTCCTATAAAGTAAATAATGCTGTCAGCGTCCATTCTTATCTGAATTGACTCTGACAGCAGCTTAAGGGATACTCATTACAGTATCCCTTATTCTTTTATGTGGCTGACATATTATTTTTTATACTTATATACCCTGACATAATCTATTACAAAATCGACGGGGAGTGTTCCCACGGGATTTTTTTCAATATTCCCCGACCAGCCAAAAACAGGCTTCCCCGCAACCCCGTCCACCTCAACAGACAGAATCATAAACTCCTCATTCTGAGAAACGCCTCCGAAGGAAGAACGGCAGGTCTCCACACCGTTTATATAGAAAATATATTCCTTCTCATTCCATTCAAGTCCGTATGTGTTAAAGGTATTATAGGGATCGTTTACCGCAAATGCGCCGAGTCTTTTTGATTTTCCGTCGATTCCGTAGCCATTATAATGAAGATTGGATACAACGGCATTTCTTATTTGCTTACGCTTATATAAGGGAGATTCAAATATATCGATCTCAGTTCCGTCCTGACCTGAAAAGCCCTTACCGACCTTCATGGAATGAAGCCAGAAGGCAGCCCACAAGCCCTCAGCGGCAGGAAGCTTACAACGGCATTCAAAATAACCGAATTTCTGCTCAAAAAGACCTGATGTATCGATAGCCTCCGTATAATAGCCTGCTCCGTATTCTCCGTCCTCCTTATATTCGGTGCGGATGTGAAGCTGATTATCTATAATTACTGCCTGAGAAGCAGACCATAATCCGCCCTTACGCGCACCTGTTTCCTTATTGAAAAATTGATGCTCGTGCCATTTTGAGCTGTCTAATTCCTCTTTGTCAAAATTATCCTCGAATACCAGCTCAAATTCAGACAGATCGATCCGTTTCGGATTTTCAGGCCCTTTTTTTATTCTGCTTGTTACCAGAGGATCAAAGATCCCCGAAAAAATATTACCGATATGATTGATATCCATTTGATCACCTTACCGTATTTTATCTGTATCCCTCTGAAAAAAGCGAGCAATATATGTCTTTAAGCTCATTTTCATCAGGAAATTATCCGTTATCATTGCATTTATATAAGCCCTTTCGGTTAAGAACAAAAAAATGCGGGATCTATTCTTCTCAGAGCGACCAGAAGCTGTCAACAAAATGAGTTGCACGGTAAGGAAAAGCTCTGAAGAAATCATCTGCATTGCTTTTCAGCTCAACTCCGTCTATAAAACGAACCGTCTCAGCGTTATGTCCTTCGCCGTTGAGAAGAAGCCTTGCCGCGGCAGGAGCAGTGAGTGAAATATCGTAATCACCCTCTTTTCTTATAGTAACCTTTCCTTTGCCGTTACAGTATTCAACATCAAATATACCGTGATTTTGTTCAAGCTTATCAAGGCTTAAGATACTGAATTTTCCCGGCTTATCGGGATATACATTACTCTCAAGAAGCTTTTTCAGATTATAGATCCTTCCTGCATAGCCGCCCTCTTTTTTATAGCACACTCCGTCGATTCTGTCGGTAAGACAGGAAAAGGGTGAGCCCTGATACTGCTTTTTTACAACAAGAGTTTTTACTATGCCGTCATAATTACGAAGAAAACCGATTATCTCTTTAAGGGCTTCGGGAGTAAGAACAAACAGCTCCTCTGCAATAAGCTCATCGGGACGCCTGACCTTAAAGCGCACATATCCGTCTGCTTCCCCAAGACTGTTTCTGTGAATATATGTATAATCCGCCTCTTGGAGTGGCTTTGAGCAGAAGTGCTTTTCATCCTCTCTTAAGGTCATAAGATTTTCCCGAAAAGCACATTTATTATGAAGCTCACACAGTTGAGCAAGCTGATCACCGGTATAAAGCTCCACATTATTACTGTGAGGGATGTGAGTAAGCTTCTGAAATGGAACGCTTATTGTAAATGTAAGGTTAAGATTTGCAAAACCGAATTTTTCATAATATTCGATTGAAAAAGGTGAAAGAAAGCCTGCTGTCACATCATTTTCCGAAGCAGCTCTTCCCACCTCATCAAAAATTGCCCTTACTGCTCCCATTCCCCGATATTCGGGCTGACTGCATACACCGCTTAAGACAAGTGTGTTGATAATATTGCCGCAATAATTACACTTAAAATCAAACAGCTCAACACCTGCTATAAGTTTTCCCTTATAAAAAGCCCCGAGGACAGGCATCTCAACCTCATTGTCAACATCCTTATCAAATTTCCAAATAAAGGATGCCGCCGATATTCTGTGATAATCCGCAGCCTCCTCAGGCCTTATCAATCTTACTTCCATAACACTTCTCCGCAAAATTTCTTATTGCTTATATTATAGCATTCCTTAAAAATAAATCAATCTTTGCTTTAAGTTTTTACCCTATTGTCATAAGCTTTTTCGGGTACATATCATCATCTGTATATTCCCTTGTATATAATGCTCCTTTTTCCAGGGCACCGTCAACAAATGACAGCTCCAGATACCACGGGCTGTATTTTTTGTAATCGACCTTACTTTCAGGATCTGTCACACCGTAAAAATACACTCTGTAATATGTTTTAAGCATTCCGTTCTCAAGGTGCTTTCTCATTGAATAAAACATACCCATATCCTCACCCAAAAGTCCGGAATCATCACCGAATTCTGAGAGGATCTCCTCCTCCCCGTCGCCCGGCTTCAGAGAGACGAGATATACGGATATTGCCATCATACCGTCCAATGATTTGCACTTGCGTGTGCTCGAATAGCCGAAGGTGCGGCTTTTTTCATTATACATATGTCCGTCAATATTGCCGACTGCTACGCCTGTAACTATACCGTTTTCCTCCCTGATACCTACTAAGCCTTGACCCTTTATATAAGAATAAGGCGGAAAATATATCCGGTAGCTGTTATCAAAATCCATTTCTCTGAGCTGTTTGTCTAACTGCTTCTGCCCTACTTTGTCAAGAAAACTCCTGTATTTCTCCATGGGAAGAATAGCATATTCATCCATAATTTTTTCTGCCTGCTCAACAGTATCGCCAAGGCTTATGCGATTATAAACATCCTCAGTCTCATCAGAAATATAAACATCATAGGGAGAAAAATAAATAGGATATTCATCATAATATCTGAAACCGGTTTTCTGCAGCATACATGTAACAAACATCACGGAAAAGCAAACACACGCAACAGCAATGCTCTTTTTCCGCTGATTTTTCACATCGCCGATTTTTCCGAGCTTCAACAATATTGATGCGGCAATAGGATAAATTGAAAGCATTAAAGGTACACCTATAAGAAGAGCTCCCAAAAGCACCGGCTCTGCAGGTGTATTATAGATTATAAACGGAGTAAAATTATCAATAAGATAGATCAGGTTATACCAGACGGAAAACAATGCCATCTGAGGATAGAAGCACCAAAAGAAAAAGCCTGATAGGACAAGATTGAAAAGACCTACAGATAAAAGCATTTTTCTGTATTTTTTTATGCGGGCAAAAACCGTAAATCCCACAACAACAAAAATCATAAGAAAGCTCATAAAGGCTCCGAGAGGATCAGGATCACGGTTAGAATCAAAGGATGCAACCCACAGATCCAAGGGGAAGCACAGAATATTAAGTCCTATAATAAGAGCTCCTGCAAGTATACCCCAGACAGTTCTTTCCCTATAAAGCTCCTCAAATTCATTGCGGATATATTCCTTTATATTTTTGTCTGTACCGAATTCCTCAATTGCCTTGTCAATACTCACGCTTTCATCATAACCGATATCCTTATAGTAATCGGCTTTATCAAGTAAATGGCAGATGATCTCCTCCCTGAGAGCCTGTGCTTTTTTCTTCGGTAAATTCTCGGGAATAAAGCCTGCAGCAAATTCAGTTATTCTGTCCATAACGAAGCCTCCTCAGACATTCAGGGAAGCAGTCTTCGCAGAAAGCACCTTTTTGACAGCATTGGTATATGCCGCCCACTCTTCCTTGGCTTCATTCAAAGTCTTAAGTCCCTTTTCAGTGATCTTATAATACTTTCGTGTTCTTCCCTCCGTTTGTACGGTATAGGATTTGACATAGCCGTTTGCTTCAAAATTATGAAGAATGGGATATAATGTGCCTTCTTTGAAATTGAAAGCATTTTCACTTCTTTCTGAAATTCGCTTGATTATCATATATCCGTACAATTCTTCCTTTTCAAGCACAGACAGCACAAGCATTGCACTGCTGCCTTTCGTAAGCTCTTTTTTGATATTCATTTTCACCACTCCAATACATAGTTTTTCGATACATAGAGACTCTATGTATAATATAACAACTCTTCTTCGTATTGTCAAGAAAAATTTTTTCTGTCATTCATGCCGCAAGCATAATCTTTAGACATAAAAAACAACAGAAACCCTTGATGTCTCAAGAGTTTCTGTATTGATGTCATTTTATCTCCTATATATGGAATTCATACTATTTTTAACCTTGCCGTGGTAGCTTTGTTTCACACAAAACCTATTCTTCAAGAATTGAAATGAGCTCTTTAAATTCATGAGATCCCCTGAATTCTTCTGACAACGGATATTTTTCGGTTAAGAGCTCTTTTATCTGCATTTTAGCGATATAATTAGTACCTAATGTCTGTTTATCAAATTTATTGCCTTCAAACATTACTGAGTGCATGGTTGTTATTCTATCCATATTGTCAAATTCAATTGCAAGCTCACACATTTTTCTGAAGCTTTCCAATGCATTAAACATATCGCCGAGCTTAAAATACCTTACCCCCAAATGTCCGTAATTATAAATTACTGTTCGCCACATTTTGCCGTAATGACCGTCATCGTACACAAAATTCAAAAAGTCAAGCTCTGCTTTGAAAGCTGAAAGCACCCATTCGTCAGAAAAATTTCTGTCATAGAAAAATCCGTTGTAATGAAAATAATGAGAATAAACAGTATTGAGTAACAAGAACTGTTCTTCAAGAGTGTTCATTATTATCTCATCGCCATTCGGATAGTTTTCAGGATAATAAAAACAAAACATTTCCTGTCCGTCTCTCATCCTCGGCATTTCTTTAATGATTTTTTCACAATCCTCAAATATTATGCCGCTTCCTTCCTTTTCTGAAAGCCCCTTGTAAAGCTCTATAATATGTCTTTTGGCAGAAATACGTATTTTGTCATTGTTGCAGTTCTGTTTGATATTTTCATATATTGCAATTATTTTTGCAACGTTTTCGGGTGTGTTTTCTTTGAAATGAACAAGGCAAGACATATATCTCAAAAGAATACGGAAATCATTAGGATACTTTTCTTTGAGTCTGTTTATTATTTTCTGCTTCAATTCTTTATCTGTTATATTATCATAAGCTTCAAGCTCTTTGGTGATTTCTGCTTCCTCCTCAGCTCTGTTAACACCGAGTAACTCATCAATACTTACCTTAAAAAAGCCTGCAATTTGGGGAAGCATTGTTATATCGGGATAACTTTCCCCTCGCTCCCAATTGCTGACACTTTGAGAAGTGACACCTAAAAACTCTGAAAGAGTTTCTTGCGTAAGTCCTTTTTTGAGTCTTAAGCTTTTGATGTTTTCACTTAAATAAATAGTCATTATTCTTATCACTCCTGATTAGATTTATTGACCGGTCCGTATACATAATAATGCACCGGACTAAAAAAAACAATAAATCATCCTTTGGATGCTTATCAAGAGTTGCTTGAAAAATACAATGCAAATAATAAAAATTTTTTTCTTTATGTTCAAAGTTCACTATCCTCAAACAATTCTTATTCATCAAACTCAATTAAGCTCTGAGATTTTCTCTTCAAGCTTCTGAACAAACTGACCGACAAAATATCCGTCTATGAATCGGTGGTTGACATCAAGAGTCATATTGATAATGTACTTGCCGTTTTGCTCAGTGTATTTGCCCCAAACAAGGATAGGCGCAGTGTCGTCTTTGAGCTTCGGGTCGGTGTAATCACGCTCGTTTGAACACATTGTTATATCCGCCCACGGAATACATGAAAAGACAATCTGCGATTCTCTTAAGCCGCCGAGAGAATATACCGATAAGGGATTGTTTTCACTTTCCTTGCGTGCATTTGTTGCAAATTCAATAATATCTCCGTCGCAGGGAAGTGATACCATATGAAAGCTTGTTGCACCTTTTTTCAGATCGGTAAAGCAAGGCACACGGCGGTCAATCTTATAGACCTTGTTATCCTCTGTTTCAAGCAGAAATTCATCAATTTCGTTGATCGATTGTGCACATAAATATATGAGCGAATAATAAAAAGAGATTTTATTCTTTCTTGTGAATGCCAGAAGCTTTGTTATGTCAATATTAAAGGCTACACAATAATGCGGAGTTGCAATGTTTGAATAAAACTCAAAATGCTCTTTTCTTTCCCAAGCATTAATATCAATTTCTTTTCTCATAAAACACCTCTGCAAATACTTATATGTCAGGGAAATTATATCATACATTTAAAACTAAAACAATATAAATAGTTTTCTGACCTTCTATAACACTAAAAGACCTCACTCTTTGCTCTGCTACAGAGCACCTAATGCATACTCTCATAAAAGAGTGTAGCTTAAAATATTAATTATTGATTTTCGTTATTTTCACATATTCAGTTGGTGTCATTTTATAAAATCTTTTAAACGCCGTTATGAAATATGTCTGCGACGAGAAACCGGCTTCAGTACATATATCTTTTTCATTGACACCTTTGAGTAATAAGATCTTAGCTTTTTCAAGCTTTTGTCGCAGAATATATATACTCAGGTTTTCGCCTATTTCTTTCTTGAATATCTGTGACAGATAATCCGCTGATATTCCGCAATAATTTGCAACAGAAGATACACTGATCTTTTGAGAGAGATTTTCGTTTATATATTTTATGCAATTTCTTATGTGCGGTGAAAACTCAGGCTGTTTTTTATTCTTTTTAACATCTTCCGTTAACTTAACAATTTCAATTCCCAAGCACACAAAGATTTCATTTTTATCGGTCAGCTTATCGATCGTATTGATCACTCTGTCTGAAAATTCATAGGCTTTGGTCTCATTCAGTCCGCCCTGAATAGCATATCGGGTAGCAAGTGTAATTGTGCTGACTGCCATATACTTGTGTTGCATAAGCTCATCATCAGACATCCGTCCCATAACGATGAGAGAATCAAGATCATTAAGCTGTGCTATCAGCGATTCTATATCCCCCTGCTGAACGCAAGAAAACAACCGTATTTCGGCACTGTACGGAGTATGCTTTTCATCGAAGGCATTTTTATTCTCGATGGTCTTAACAGTTACAAGCTCACCAATGTTCATTAAATCACATCTTTTCTTTCAGCTTTTTCATCTCTTTTTTTAGTCTTGCATTATTCAAGTCTTCCCAGAGCGGCATTATAAGACCGCCTTTAAGTCTCATTGCCGCCTCGTGCATAGAAGCATAATAGGCAACTCTGAAATCGGCAAATTCTGACATTTCACTGTTACGCTTGTATTCTTCATAAAGGCCGTAGGCATCGCCCCACATATTGCGAAGCTGGAACAAATCATACTCCTTATCCGCCCAGATGCTGCCGCAGGGATCTATAAATGCTGTAAGCTCCAGAGTTTTGGTATCAGCCATTATGTTCATTATATTAAGATCTCCGTGAATAAGCACAGGCTTTGTGTTTTCTTCGGGCAAGCTGTTAAAAAGCTCAGTGGCTTGAGTAAGAAGCTGCAGCTTTTTCTTGCTGAACCTTCCGTTTTCTGATAATTCCTTCAATGCCGTAAGCCAAGGCTCCTGCTTTTCTTTTTTGTAGTATTCGTACCAGCTGTCATAAATCGGGTTGGATAAAGAACCAAATTTATCATTTGTTACACTGTGCCATTGGAGCATACCTGAAATAACATCATTTGCAAATTTCTGTTTCTGACTCTTGTTTTTAAACAAGAACATCGGATTTAATACATTTTGTCCGTTTACAAAGCTCATAGCTAAAATTGCTGTGGTCTCATCCTCATAAGTAAAAAGGACCTCGGGCATCCTTACGCTTGTATTCCCTGACAGAGATTGCAGCTGCTGAGCTTCTTCGTATTGCGAGCCCTGTACCCGGTAAGCTTTTACAGCAATAGCTTCTGAGTCGGAAAGCTCTGCCTTATAAACTCTGCCGAAGCTGCCGCCGCCGATAAACTTGAGCTTATCGGCATTCTTCCCCAATTCTTTTGAAATGATCTCCGGTAAAATGGGTAATAAATGCTTATCGCTATTATCAAGAATTTTCATTTGTATCCTCCCATATTCTCCGCTTCACTTTGTCATAAGCTTTTTTACTTTCAGGCAGAAAAGAAAACAATTGAAAGCAATGGCACATACCTTCAAATTTGTAAAGCCGGGCATCAATATTTGCATTTTTCATTTTATCATACACTCTGTCGCTGTCGCTCTCATCCAGCTCCGCAGTCCCGCATATCAATGTAACCTTGGGGAATTTTTCAAAACTGCCGAACAAGGGTGAAATATAGGGATCTGTTCTGTCAACATTCAGAGCATACTTTGATATTCTTCTTAATAAATGAAGATTATCTTCTACTTTTTTGTGCTTTGCAATTCCGTAAAACGGATCAGTATATGCATTTTTAATTTTAGAATCTCCGCTTGAGGTTGCGTCTGCCCATAAAGAAAAGCAAACAATGTGTCCGGGCAAAGGATAATTGTTGTCTCTGAGCCAAAGGCAAGATGTCAAAGCCAATGTGGCACCTGCACTGTCACCGATAACAATAATATCTGAATTGTTAATTCCTTCATCCAATAAATGCAGATATATTTTCACAACATCGTGCATCTGTGACGGGAGCTGATATTCAGGAAATCTTCCGTAGTCTGCATTTATTACAGTTGCACCACAGAACATATTGCTATATTTTTCGGCAAGCTTGCGGTAAAAATCATTCAGTTCAATTTTAAATCCGCCGCCGTGAATCATCAAAATAACTTTTTCTGTATTGCAATTCTTATTAATAATCTTTTCGTATTTAACATCTTCAATAGAATGCTTTGTATATGTAAAGTTCTTTGAGGGTTTATATCTTGACTTTTTATCTTTTGTTAGTTTTGCAGCATTGTCAGATAATTTTGAACTGTCAGATAATGGAGAATGAAATATCATACGCAAAGCTGCCATAAAGATTTTTGAACTTATAGACTGCATACCTTCTCACCCATCCTTCTATTTGAATCTTATCATAAGATTCTCGGGAATTCAATAATTCCGGGTTTTTCATATCTGTAAATCAAAATGATCAAGGAAAAATAAAACGACCGCCAATCCAAACAAACAGATCCTCGGTCGTAAATATGTTCCTAAATTATAATACCACGGACAAAAGCAACTAAAGTCATTGAATAACCGAAAATTTACAAGAGTGGCATCGTCTCGTGTACTTGATATATCCCTTCGATTTTAAATCTCTGAAAATCATACAAAAAAACTGCGTGAATAATCATTACATAGTGTTTGATAATTTTACTGACGAAACTAAAAATATTCGTCGGTCTGTTTGGGTTATCTGAAATCTCAGAAAAATTAGTTTTCAACAAGTTAACAACACAAAAAATCATCCGAGACTCACTTCAACCGTGAATCTCGGATTTTTTCAGGCTGTTTTTTCACAGCCCCTAAAAGGATGGTTTCATACTATTCTGAGAAGCAACACAAATACAGCATTTACAGTTCTCAGATCAGAATTTATTTCTTTATTACTTTTTTGCACCAAGTGCGCTTATTACACTTGGGACATTTTAAGTAACGGGTAGTTCCCAGATGCATCGCATTAAGTGCTTCCATATAGGTAGGTACTATCTCTTGTCCGCACTTTTCACACTTATAAGCACCGACACTGACTTCAAGCTTTAACGCATAGAAGCACGGTACTAAAAACACAATACAAAGACCGAGAATTGCGACAAGCTGCCACATACCTTCGGGTATCAGATATACGACGATGAAAAGTCCTGCAATCAATGAGGTAATGCTTACAGCTATAATTACCCACATAGAAGTCCAGATCGTTTTGTTTTTCTTCTCCATTTCCTTTGCCATATCTAAGAGAAGCTGCTCATTTTTCTGATTATCATTTTCCATATCAAGTTTCTCCCCGCTTAATAATTCATTTACACTGATGCAAAGGATATCACAAAGCTCAAGCATTATCGAAGTATCAGGCATTGCCAAGCCGCGTTCCCACTTGGATATTGCTTTATCGGTGATATCCAGTTTTTCTGCCAACTGCAATTGTGTCAGGTTCACATTTTTTCTGCATTCGGCAATAAATCTTCCGATTTCAATTTGATTCATGGACTGCCTCCTTTCGCATTCAGTATAGATAATTAAGAGGAGAAAACACACCCACCATTGGTTTAGTGAGGAGAATTAAACCTATGGTAGAGTCAAAATTGACCGTAAAGATCTTATTTGTTAAGCTGATTATATCATAACTCTGTCATAAAACAATAGTACATAAAACAAAAAAACCATCCCAAGGGAGACACTTCATAAAGAAGTAGTCTCCTTTTTTCTATACAAAGAGAAAATGACACTTTCGGTTTTTGAAAGTGTCATAGTAGGTTACATACTTTGAGGAAGGTAAATACTTGCCGAAAATAAAGAATATCTTTCTCGGCGGGTAAAGTGATATTGCAAACTATCGTTTGCAGTGATATTTGACCTGCGGTCAAGTTATATGAAAGCCTTGCGGCTTTCGTTATATTATATTCGCTCATAAACTGTCCGAAGGACAATATAACTTGGCGAAAGCCAAATATAACTGCGAAGCAATATAACTCGCCGTTAGGCGAATATAACTGAGGCACCTTCCTTGCGGAGGGTGCCTCAACGGACGGTTTCTTTGTTCGGGACATCTGCCCCATTTTGAACATATGTTAAATAATAATTCTCTTAGGTTCAGGATAAAAGTATTTATGTAACTATTTATAGTTCGATAAATTGGATTTTGTTATTATAAATCAATATTGATTACACATTATTTAAGAACTTATTGCAACAAGGCATTTGCAACAAACGGTTTCCATTCTTTTTTTGCATAATCGAAAGCACCAAAGCCTGCGTTGTATTCCCAATAGGCCCAGGAAAGGTTATGTTTTTTCATCAGCTTAACTGCTCCGCTGAGAAATTGTGAAACATCTTCTTCAGAAACTTGTTTCTCATATACACCGAATTCACCAACTATAACCTTTATGCCTGTTTTTTTCTGATATTCTTCTGCAACTGTCAACGCCTGTTCAAATATGTCCAGCATATCTTTTGAAAACGGGATTTTTTCCTTGTAAGCACCATCCAACCATTCAGCACCCTGATGCGTAAAATTCATAGGCTCATAATTATGTACATCTATGACAATATTCTTATCCGAACGATTGACGAGCATTGAAGAAAGCTTATGTGCACTGTTCCAGTTCATTGGTGAAAGAACAACCGTTCTGTCATCATCAATTTTTCTTATAGCGGCAACAGTGGAAAGCTGAATGTAATTCCACTTTATATCACTCAGTTTATCGCTGTCGTTATTCGGCTCATTAAGTATTTCAAAACAAAGCTTTTTACTGTAATCGGCATATCTCTCTGCAACGTGCTCCCAGATGGAAATCAATCTTTCGATGTTCTGAGCATCAGGATTTTCAGTGAAGTCTGACCAGCCGTGCAAATCAAGCAATACAGTCAGATCAGACTCAAGTGCGAGTTTGAGAACAGTATCAAGATTTCTCATTGCACTTTCATTTAATCTGCCGTCGAAATCGAGCATCCAACCGAAATTCACGGGAAGGCGTATAAAATCAAAGCCTTTGTTCCGCACATTTTCAAAGGTTTCTTTTTCCATTATGTAATCACGGGCAAAACCCGATTCCATACAGGGCATATTGATTCCACGATTGATATTTAAAGCTATATCCGCATTTTCATCGCAGGCAGGTGTAATGAAATAATCTGTAATATTGAATATGTTTTTGAAAAAATTCCTGATTAAGGAAAAAACCGAAAGCTCAGCCCATTCCGGTATCTCAGGACGGGCAGCTGTGTTTTGCGTAAATGTTACGCTGTCCGCATTCAGATTCTTTATTTTAATTGCAGGGCGTATACCCGTGCCCGTGAAATATGTAAAAAAGGGATAGCGGTTACAGTAAAAGTCGTGACCGTATAAGCTTCCGTCTGCTGAAACGCAGACTGCTGTGTAGCAGTTGTCTCCCGGCGTGCGAAGATACCAATATGAATTACCGCCGTCAACAAACAGCCCCTGACATTTTGCATAATCTGTGCCGGTTGCAATTCTTTCTTGGTTCTGACTGTTTTTTACCTCGTTCACTGATGGAAGAAAAACCCTGTCTTCAAAAGCAGCCCATAAATCGTCAATATAGTTATATTCAAGATTTTCTTTTTCCTCTGCCGTAAACGCGCAGTTAAGAAATTCGTTATTCAGCATATTTCTTATACTGCTGACAACATAATAATTTGACCAATCATAATACTGATAATCAGCGAAATATTCCCAACCGTTATAAAAGATCATATTCTGAAACGGCTGTGAATCAATAATGGAGTCGCATATTGCATATCCCGACTTTTCGTCAACAATGCGCCATTTAAGCGGTTCGTAGCTGAACCAGTATATTTTGCCGCATTCGTAGCCGTTGTTGTCCTGATATGTGTCACCGTCAGTTGTAGATTCAAAGCCTGAAAAATACGGTCTGTACGAGTCAAACCTTACCGCCCTGTACTTGTTGCCGTCAAGGTTTACATCAGCATACTGCATATAGTCAGCAATGTGCATTTTTCCGTCATTCCACTTGCCTGTGCCGCAATAATAATCATAACTTTTCCATTGAAGCTCGATGCTGTTAAGTGATGACAGCAATTGATCATTTTTAACCTCGCTTTGCGGATAAGAGCCGAAAAGAAAAATGTCGTCTGCCCCGATATCTTCCGCTGCCGAAGAAACCAAAGGCAGAGTAGTTATCATAATAGCTATGGCAACCAAAAATGATAACAGTCTATATCGATTATTCATAAAGACCTCCTGTATGGCATATATTGACCGCCAAATTCTTATTTATTAAAAATATTATATCATACCTTAAAAACAAATACAATAGCGCCCAAATAAAGCAAAAACATATAAACAATTTTCAGAACTTCTATAACAATAAAAGACCTCACTCTTTGCTTAGATACAGAACACCTGATATCTCTGAAGACGAATTAAAGAAAATACTCGATATATCAAGGGTTCAAAAAACGAAATACCTGCAAACGGAACACAAATGATTCGAATTGCAGGTATAATTCATTGTTCGTGCGAAGCACCACCGCCAAAAGCTTGGCTTTTGCTTGTTTTGGAACAAAACTTATGGTTCTTCACGGAAAGTTGGGGAATGATGTCGGCACGGGAGTGCCGGGGAAAAGTTTTGCGTGAGCTTTTTCAAAAGCTCACGGCGTCAAGAGGCAGAGCCTCTTGACGCGCTTAGCAGAGTGCGAAATCTCTCAAGCTTGCAATTGCGAGAAGGGGAGAAAAACAGTCCGGTGGACTGTTTTTCGTTGGGTACCCTCGCCGGGCGGCCCCAGGTGCGAAGCACAAAATGATTAAAGTGAGTAATATGATTCCCCAAATTTCCGTGAAGAGGGAAACTTATTATTTTTATATTATTAGTTTCATCCGTGATTTTTGTAGAGGCAAGTGTGTACGCATAACGCGAACCTGTGACCGATCAGAAACATTGTCGCACTGAACGCCTTGGAGCGGCGTCCATTGCTCTGTGTTTCTTCCTACTCACCGTCCCCCTTCATCGACCGCAGGACGCGGGGGACGGTGAGAAGATATCCGCCGGGCGCGGTTGTAACTCCCGGTGGCACGGGTGAGAGGGGTGTGGAAGAGCCGATAAAAACAAAAAAACCATCAGACAAAGATGGTTTCCGGTTTATATATATAACAAAAATAATACTATTATTTTCTAATTTTACTTTCGATAGTAATACAAGAAGAAGTTAACATTCTCTGTATTCTGCCGCAAAGATTTCTGTATTTTTTGAAAGCTTCTTCGTCTATAGCATCAGTGGAATGTAAAAGCTTTAACCAGCTTTCAGTTTCAATACATTCTTTACGGGCAATTTTAAATTTAGAGAGCATATCAGGCAAGCTATGTGAATACTGCGCTTCTGAAATATTCGCAAAAACACTTGATGAAGATTTACGGATTTGAAATATAGCATTAGAATTGCCTGTTTTTTCTAATGATTTACATAGTTTCTCAATATCAATTGCTAATTCTTCAGCATATTTCATCATAGGATTATTCTTCATAAACTCACCTCTTGCGAGTAATATATCATAAAAGGTTAGCAAAATCAAGTTACGCAAATCAATGCGAAGCATTGTATGTAATCCGAAACATGTTTCGGAATGAAATCACAACGAAGTTGTGTATGTAATCATTTCTTTGAAATCCGCAAAATAAAGAATATCGAAATATATTTTTTCAAAGAAATGCATGTAATCAATCCGAAGATACATACACCAAGGTGATGACATACACGCTTTGCGTGATTACATACGCCTAACGGCGATTACATACCAATCCTTCGGATTGGATAAAAATAAAGGACATCTGACGATGTCCTTTATTTTTTGGCGCCTCAAACAGGACTCGAACCTGTGACACCGCGGTTAACAGCCGCGTGCTCTACCGACTGAGCTATTAAGGCATATCACCGGGGTATTCCCCAATGAAAAAAATGTCGGCGACGACCTATCTTCCCGGGCGGCTGCCCGCCAAGTATTTTCGGCACAATTGAGCTTAACTACCGTGTTCGGGATGGGAACGGGTGGGACCTCAATGTTATAGACACCGACTATATGTGCTATTAACACATACAATATATATCTTAAGCGTTTCCGCGAAAGAACTTTGGTGACCCGTACGGGATTCGAACCCATGTTGCCGGCGTGAGAGGCCGGAGTCTTAGGCCACTTGACCAACGGGCCATA